>CANQIE010000012.1 GCA_947623935.1 uncultured Bacilli bacterium
ACGGTACGTACGGTGGTGTGAGAGGGAAAAGTATTAAATAATGTAAAAAATTATTTAAAAGTTTTCTCTACTCGATTCTAACTTTTATGGTATACTTAAAATGGGGAGGAGAAATATGATCGCTGGTGTGTATAAAGTAACAGTAAAAGGCTTAGGTCTATTCCCTAAAATAGGTTCTATTTCGATTCGGACGGTAGATCAACAACTATCGGGAAGTTTTACTTTAAATCATCGAGAAATACCTTTTAACTATGGCACCTTTTTAGGAGATCATATTGAACTAGAAGGAGATCTAGCATTACCAGTAGGAACGCTTAATTATACTGGAAAAGGATCGATTAAGGACGATGTCATAGAACTAACCTTAGATACCGAAAAAGGTAGATTATTAGTAAAGGGAAAAAGAGATTCGACTAAATAATGGAAAGTGAGGTGAAAGAAATGAAGAAAGGATTGTATCTTTTAGTTGCGGTTGTAGCAATGTTATTTATGGTAACAGGATGTGGCGAAAACACCAAAGAAGGACTTTCCAAAGATTGGGAAGAAGTAAAAGAAGAATATGCTGTTATTGAAAAAGAAGCGGAAGAAGAGCTAGCTGAAGTAGAAGAAGTTAGTCAAGAAAAAGTAGAAGAACTTGTTAAGACAGTAGAAGAAAAATACGCGGAAGTAAAAGACGGTATTACCAAAGAAAATGAGGAAGTTGCAAAAGAACTTTATAAAGCAGCTCATCAATTAGAGTTACTTGCTGAAAGAAGTGAAGAGGCACTTGAAACCGATGCCGTTAAACTTGGTAGTGATGTTAAAGATTTCGTTCAAAAACATTACGGTGATGCAGAACAAGAGATTGAAAAACTTAAAGAAGATATCGAAGGTGGTGTAAAAACCATCAAAGATTTTACCGAAAAAGAATGGAATGACTTCTTAAATTTATTTAAGTAAGATAGGAAAGGAAAGCACAAGGCTTTCTTTTTTTGTAAAAAAAATTAACAAAAAGTTGACGTGGGGGGGGGGAGTTTTATAATAAAAATAGATAAATAATAAGGAAGTGATATCATGGAAGAGAAGAAAAGTAAAAAAGAATTAGTGGCTATATGTTTGTTTGTATTTAGTCTTGTTTTAATTGCAATAGGAACCACTTTCGCCTTCTTTACCTATTCAAAACAGGGAACTACAGTAAATAAATTAGAATCAGGGACCTTAACTTTTATCTATGATGAAAATAGAAAAGAAAAAAATGGAGTAAGTCTAACAAATGCATTTCCAATCTCTGATGAAGAAGGAACAAAACAAACAGGAACAGGCTTTTTTGAATTCCAAGTAAGATCGAAAGCAAGAGGAGCATCCATTTATTATGAAATCTATTTAACAAAGGATAATAATTCTACTTTACCAGAATATGCGGTAAAGACTTATTTAACAGAAGTAAGTGATACTGGAACTGAAACAGGAGTATCCAATCTATTTACAAGTGAGGCAATCAATCTATATAGTGAGTTAGGAGAAAGTAAAGTTCCATCACTATTAAAACAAGAAGTAATTGGAAAGACGTTATATCAAGGAAGTGTAAGTGAAGAAGAAATTACAAAGACATTCCGGTATAGAATGTGGATTGATAATGATACAAATCAAGTAAGAGGAGGAGAATGGATTCATAATAATAAAACCTTTTCTGTAAAAGTAAATGTATATGCGCAAAACAATAGTATACCTGGGCCAACTAATCCAGCTGAAATTTGTAATGATAGTAATGTCAATGAACCAAAGTTGGTAGATGGAATGATACCGGTATATTATGACTATGAAGAAGGAACCTGGAAGAAAGCGAATGCAAAAACCGCTAACTGGTACAATTACTGTAATCAAGAATGGGCGAACGCTGTAACCATTGGATTAGATGAAGATGGAGGGACCACTCAAAGAGAAGAATATCAAAAAGCATCACCAGATACTCCAATAGAGATGGATGACATTAATACCATGTGGGTATGGATACCAAGATATGAATACAACTTTGTTAGCATTGAATCTGTAAAAGGAGAGAAAGGAACATGTGCATATCAAGGTAATACTTATGATTGTTATCCGAATCCGGGAGAAATAGAAATCAATTTTATCAATGGAACAAGTAAGCAAGAAAGTGATCCAACTAATTATAAAATGCATCCAGCTTTTACCTTTGGAGAAAAAGAATTAACAGGGTTATGGTTTGCGAAATTTGAACCAAGCAATGAAGAAAAAAAATTTACGATTAATGCAGGATCCAATAGTTCATACTTAACACCAACCATAAAACCAAATACAACATCATGGAGGCATATACAGGTGGCCAATGCATTTTATGCATCAAGAAAAATGCAAACAGAAAAATATGAAGTTTATGGATTTAAAGCCAATGATGAAAGTTATGATACACATATGAGTAAGAATATCGAGTGGGCTTCAGTTGCTTACCTATCCCAAAGTCAATATGGAAAATATGGAAATAATACCTATGCTGCAAATGATAAAGAGGTATATATTAATAACTGCGCTCAATATATAACAGGCATCGCAGGAGACACTACTAGTGCAGAGGCAAGTGATAGTACTTGTACTGAAAATACTTATGAAACTTTGAAAGGACAGAAAGCCTCAACTACTGGAAATATTACAGGGGTATATGATATGAGTGGTGGAGCATTAGAATATGTAATGGGTGCTATGGATGATGGAAGTAACAAACCAATGATATATAAGTCAGGATTTACTGATAATGGAGGTACTAGCAAATTACCAGATGCCAAGTATTATGACTTATATACAAGTAACACGCCAAGCCAAGCATGTGATGGACAGATATGCTATGGACATGCTTTATCCGAAACTGAAGGATGGTATAGTGATCATGGTGATTTTGATTGGGGGAACAGCTGGCTTCGTCGTGATGGTCGTTTTGATGGAAGTGCAGTTACAGGCGCGTTTGCTTTTCAGTTCATTCCAGGTGATGGCGGAGGAAATAATTGTTTCCGCGTTGTGCTAGCTTCATGTGAAGCATAGTGATATATTCTTTTGATTTTGAAGATTTTTATATAAGATTTTTAAAAACAGAAATAATTTGAAAACTTACACATACATTTAAATGAAAGCATAAGGAGAGAAATGTATGGATAAGAAAGAAATTATCAAAAATATTGCAAAACGCTCGGGAGGAGATATTTATCTAGGAGTTGTAGGAAGTGTTCGTACAGGGAAGAGTACTTTTATAAAAAAGATGATTGAAACGTTAGTAGTACCTTTTATTGCGGACGAGTATGAAAAGAAAAGAGCCTTAGATGAAATTCCTCAAAGTGCAGCAGGTAAAACCATCATGACGACGGAACCTAAATTTGTTCCAAACCAAGCAGCCAAAGTGCAAATCGATGACTTCAGTTGTAATATTCGACTTATCGATTGTGTAGGTTACCTCATTGATAATGCAAAAGGTGCCGAAGATGAGAATGGACCACGATTAGTTAAAACCCCTTGGTATGATGATCCGATTCCTTTTGTAGAGGCTGCTGAACTTGGAACAGAGAAAGTCATTAAAGACCATTCGACGATTGGAATTGTCGTTACAACCGATGGATCGATTGGCGAATTTGAACGAGGCGACTATGTGGATGCTGAAAGTCGTGTTATTAGCGAATTAAAAGAGATTGGGAAACCTTTCATTGTTCTTTTGAACTCGACTCATCCAACGCTTCCTGAAACTGAACGTTTAGCAGAAAGCCTAAAAGAAGAGCATGGAGTTCCAGTTCTTCCTATCAACATTGAAGCGATGAGCGAAAGAGAAATGTACGATATCTTGCGTGAAGCTCTATATGAATTCCCAGTCTTAGAAGTACAAGTTAATATGCCGGAGTGGATTGCAATTCTAAATGCCAAACATCAAGTCAAAAAAACGTATATCGATGCCATTCGTGAAAGTGTAGTATCGGTTAATAAACTAAGAGATATTGAAACAATTACCGACCATTTCTTAAATAATGAGGCTATTTCCAAAGCTTATATTTCAGAAGTCAATCCAGCGACTGGAGTGGTTACGATTTCCCTAGAAGCTCCCGCGCCTCTATACAATCAAGTACTTACAGATATCATTAAAATCGATGTTAAAAATAAAGCCGAACTCTTGTCTTTATTCCAAGAATTTAATGAAGCTAAAAGAGAGTACGATCAAGTCAAATATGCGCTTAAGATGGTGAAACAGACGGGTTATGGAGTGGCATCTCCTAGCTTAGAAGACATGAAACTAGATCCGCCAGAAGTAACACGTCAAGGAAGTAGGTATGGCGTTAAACTAAGAGCAGTGGCTCCTAGTATTCACATGATTAGAGTCGATGTTCAAAGTACTTTTGAGCCGATTATCGGTACCGAACTTCAAAGTAAAGAATTGATTGATTACTTGATGAAAGATAATAACACCAATCCTCAAAACATATGGAAAAGTGAAATCTTTGGACGAAGCCTTGATGTCATTGTACAAGAAGGTATTCAGTCTAAGATTAGTCTAATGCCAGATAATATTCGTTACAAATTACAAACGACTTTAACGAAGATTGTCAACAAGGGTTCAAACAACATGATTGCGATCGTTTTATAAAAGACTTTAATAAGTCTTTTTTTCTTGTTCTTTTAGGTCTTTTATGGTATTATAAAATTCGCATTAAGGGGGAAATTGGAATGCTTGACGATTATGAAAATGAAGATGTTATTTCTTATGTTGATGAATTAGTTAAAGATATAACTTCAAAGTCCGTCGACGAAAAAAGGAAAGAAGTATACATGTCTTGTACTAAAAAGTTATTATGGGCCTTAATTAGTAGCGATTATAATGGAAATCTTGACAATTTAGTAACGCATTATGCTACGTTTTTAAGAAACTGGTCCCTTTTTGATTCCGAATTTGCTAACGAATACAAACATTTAGTAGAGTCATTACCAATAACTTCGATACGGCTAGCCAATAGAAGGTTACATACTTATCATAGAGATACTCTTTTTGAATATGCGCACAAATATGCTTGTGATATATTTAAAAATGATAAGTCTCAAGATGATGTGATGGATGAAAAAACTAAAGCAAAAACCGAAACTGTAAAATCAATTAATTATCAAGCTGTTATTACGTCCCTCAATTCGTTGCTTGATAAAAATGCTGAGAAACAAGAGAAGCCTATCAAAGTTATTATCGAAGATTTTGATATATTTAGATGTACATGGCGAGCACATGATCCTAATTTTGCCTTTTTATATAAGGAGTTGTTAGCGGAGTATTCCGATAAAGATTTTGAATTGTTAGAGAAAATTTTTAAAGAAAATGGGAATACAATAACACTCGATATAGATGGTCGTAAGAAAGCAAATAAGGAACAAGATGAAATTATAGCAAGAGATGAATTTCAAGAAAAATTAAATAGTTGTGCAAAGCAAGATCAAAGAGATCAACTTGTTGTTCAAACATTAAATATTTTACTAAGCCAAATGTTAAAAAGAAATACTAACCACCAGCAGGAAGAACTTGTCGAGGATTTCGTTTATATTCGTTCTTTTCTTCATGATTCGATGTATCAAAGTTGGTTAAGTTGGATACCTGCGGAGAATTGTAATCGTTTAAGGGAAATCTTAGAACAAAATAATCAAACTTTATCGAAGGAGTCTTCTTATAAAAGCACTTCTCTTTCTTCTAAGATAACAGGAAGTGATATGTCTTTTGAACAGTTTCTTTCTTTGATACCAGAAGAAACTTTAAATTATTTAAAGTATGTAGCTCCTTATTTAATGGATTACCTTAACGAAGCGTTATTTACCCTTCCTAAAAAAACATCCTTTATTGTTGAAGACGTTCGTATTACTCGTGAAGTAGATCGATATTTTATTATATTATTTGCTACTATGGCTTCCTATTGTCCGTCTTATTTAACGTGCTTTAAACAAGCAAATTTTCATATTCCAGAAATAAAACGTCCCTCTCATGAAGTAGATCTTTCTATGATTGAAAATATTCTTCGCACTTATTGTGGCAAGGCATTTCATGATCCTTTATTTTGTTCTACGTTATTACCCATCGATTTATTAGACTTAGTCTTTGACGAATTTTATAATAGTAGTAATTATAAGTTTCTAGTAGAGCGCCTTCTTTTTCATGAATACTTACCAAACAATGTTAAGGGGACGTTTAAAGCATTATACAATAAAGAGCACGAACAGTTTTTAACTCTTCTAGAACGAAAACTTTTTGAAGGTTATTCTCTATCGCTTACAAAGTACATTAAAAATGCCGTGATGATAAGACAAGCTTTATTAGATAAAGATGTTTCTTTGGCTTCGTACGATATTACGCCTTTATCTTTATTTTTATCACTTTATTTTTCGCGCCATGTAAGAGAAAAGGGGAATAACCATGCGACGGATGTAGCCGCCATCTGTTCTATTTTAGAAGAAAACGAAATGTCATTAAATGACGTTTTAGCATCGCTTGGAATTGATGAAGAAACGATTACGAATCGGTTATTGATGATGGATTTAACACCGGTGGAAGCAAAAGAGCAAAAAGGAATAGATGTAACTGAAATACTTCCTGTTATTCGCAGTTATTACTATCGTTATTATGAAGATGCAAAAAAATCTTCTTCGATTGCTTCTATCTTCGAGCATTTATTAGATAGTCGTTTTGTAGGTAACTTAACCATCGATAATTTATTGGGAAGTTATTCGATTTCAAAAAATTTATTTGAGCCACTTGATGAAGTCTTGAAAAAGCGAAAAGAAGTCTTAGAACATAGTCAATTCGTTCGTGATAAACATGATTTCTATAATGCTCTACAACGAGATACTAGAGACTTGATTGACTATACAGCGAAATGCTATTCCTTAATTCAAACGAAAATGAAAGAGGGAAAACATAACAAAATGATTCTTGCGCACGAAGAAGATGCTTTGGGGCTTGCGTTCTACTTAGCAAGTTGCCATACAAAAAACCAACTAGGCATCTATTTTATGGACTTTGGTATTACGCAAGAAAAAGTATTAAAATTACTCAAACTTCCTCTTACAGAAGAAGAAATCGAAAATGCCAATCTTCCTTTCTATGAATTAAGTAAAAGATTTCGTCCTATCATTTATGAAGGTGAAAATAAAGATTTAAATAGTCAAGATATTTCGGTTCTTAATATTATTCAAAACTTTGTTAAGACAGAAGAAGTTTCTTTTGAGTTTTTAAAAGTAGTCTTTGAAAAATTGAATGCCAAAGATACAATCGAAAAAGATTTTGTAAAGCAAATGACTTTTTATATCGAAGCAAAAGAAAAACAAAGAATTAGAGACTTAGATCAAGCTTTCTTTAGAGATTTAAAAGTGCCAGTACAAGACTATTTAAAAGAGGCTTGTAGGTATTATTTAAAACATATAGAAGATTATCAAGATAAAGAGCCTTCTATAGCAGTAGCGGGAACCATCTTAGAGGTTTTAGTTCAAATGAAGACTCAAGAAGAGGCGAATGCGTTGGTACGTTACTTAGAAAGTAAGGGAATTCTTTTAGCTCCTTCTAAAAGAGAAACCTACATCAAAGAGTATGATATAGATGTATTAGATCAAAAATATACATTCCTTTTAAAAGAAGGAATAAACAAAGGAAAAGCCAAAAAGGATATTACCCTTTATTCTATCATTGAAAACGCTGAATTGATTTTAAAAGGTAACAATATAGCTCCTCTTTATCAGAACTTAGATGAAAAGATGAAAGTATTCCTTAAACAAGAAGAAGAGGAACAAGCACGAAAGGAAAAAGAACGTAAGGAAGAAATTGAACGGGGTATGGGAGAAGCCCTTATTCAAAGCCTGGATCCTAAAACGAAAGAATACCTCCAAAAAGTAATCGCTATTCATACTTATCTTAAAGGACAGGAGGGAAAAGAGACTTTGTCCAGCGAACAAATAAGAGAAATGTCTTTAATTCTTGCTCTTTATTTTGCAGAAAACGAAAGTGTTCACTACTTTGAGAAACAACAATTGACGCTTGCTAAAATGACTGCTTGTTTTGGAGTAGATCCGCTTACCCTTAAGATGCTTGCTAGTGATGAGCCTGATTATCTTTTGTTCTATCGTCAATATGGACCTATTTTTAGCGAAGATGAAAGTAAGAAAACAGCAAAAGATGCTCCTATGAAGACGGAAGAGGTAGTAAAAACGATTTTTAAAGAGGAAAAAGATTCTTGGTTAAGGGACAAAGTTGAATATTTAGGAGCTGATTACGACATCTTAAAATACGAAGTAACAATGCTTAAAGATTATGAGTTATCACTCGATTTAGATGCTCGCATTAATCGTCTTTTAAATACGCCAGTGGCCCAAATTGATTTGTCTAATCTATCGACAATTCTCTATTTTGGAGATTCTGTCAACAATCACCTTAAATATATACAAGATGCGCTTCCAAGTGCTTCCGAAATGGCATCTTCTACCGAGGCTTTGGCTCCTATTAATGAAATAAGAGAAAAAATCTATAAGATTGAAGCTATTGAAAAACCAAGGACAGGACTTCTTAAATATCTTCCTAAAGGAATGGTGGATTTCTTTATAGGCAAAAATATGGTTGATGAAAAGTTCTTAAATCCAGAATCCTTGCCTTACCTACGAGGAGTACTTGAAAGTGATATTCAAGTGTTATCCGATCAATTAAAAGGATACGATGCGATTCGTCAATACATCGAAGCACATAAAGCGAAGAATCAAGAACTATACGAAGTCGCTAAAGAAGCCTTTAAAAAAGCAAGAAAAGAAGAACTTGCACATATGCACGATAAAGCTAAATTTGATGAATACTTGCAATGGAAAGCCAAAAGAGAAGTGTTGGAGTCAAAAACTAAACGCCTAAAAGAGTCTGCAGCTTTATTAAAGCAACAATTAGTAATGATTAACCAAGTGATGGCAAGTCACATGATTACGATTGATGGACTAGAACGTTCAAGAGATGATTTCATGCCGATCATTGGAAGTCAGATTGCCATTCAAGCAGGACTTACTACCCAAGGACAATCCATTGAACTAACGCAAGGAGTTATCAATTTGATGGACTCTTTAATTGGACGGAATCAAGATAAAGCCAATGAAACGGTTCAGTTACTTAAAGCCTATGATCTTCCAGAAGATACCTATGACCGAATGGAAAAAGCCGTGGATACCTTCTTTGATCGTATCGATGAACTTAAAAAACCAACTCCATTAGATACCCTTCCTAAAGCAATCGATGTCGATTTTATCGATGTAGAGGTGATTGATCAAGAATTAGCAAAAGAAGGAGCAATAGTTCCTCCTACCCAAGGAGAAGAAGTACCTCAAGAACCTAAAGACAACAACAATTCCCCTAAGATATATAAGAAATAAATAGAAAAATGCTACTAATTGACAAAGAAATCCGTATAAAAATGGATTTCTTTTGTCTTTTTTTGTCAAAAATATTGATTTTACCTATAAAATATGTTACTTTGTATATGTAAGCATAGTTCGTGCTTAAAAGAAAATATGGAGGTATAGAACATGAAAAAAGTTGAATTAGTAGAAGCAGTTGCTGAACAAGCAGGATTAACAAAGGCTGATGCTACTAGAGCAGTTGATGCAACATTTGCTACAATCACAAAAGCATTAGTAAAAGGGGACAAAGTTCCATTTGTTGGATTCGGAACATTCGCAGTTAGCAAGAGAGCTAAACGTGAAGGAAGAAACCCTCAAACGGGTGCTAAAGTAGTTATCCCTGCAAGAAATGCTGTTACTTTCAAAGCTGGATCTGCTTTAAAGGAAGCTGTAAATAAGTAAGAAAAAGCCTAAGGGCTTTTTTTCTTGGACTTTTTTTGGTATACTAAAGATAACAAAGTAACAAAGAACTAGAGGTGAGTAAGGTTGCTTGAAACCGCGTTAAAATTACTAAACAAGTTAGAAGCCAAAGGATATGAATCCTATATTGTAGGAGGTTTTGTTCGCGATTATCTTTTGGGAATAGAGTCTCAAGATATTGATATTTGTACTTCGGCAACACCTAAGGATATCCTTACGCTTTTTCCGGATAATGGTCTTCCATCAGAAAACTATGGATCGACCGTATTAAATTACAAGGGAGTTCGTTTTGAAATTACCACTTTTCGAAAAGAAAGTGAATACGATGATTTTAGAAGACCTAATAAAGTAGAGTTTATTACTTCAGTAGAAGAAGATATTAAACGAAGAGACTTTACGATTAATGCGCTCCTTATGAATGTCAAAGGGGAAGTCATTGATTACTTGAATGGAAAAGAAGATTTGAATCGTAAAGAAATCTGTACTATTGGTCCTAGTGAAGAAAAGTTTAGACAAGATGTATTACGTATTTTAAGAGCTGTTCGTTTTGCTACTACCTTACATTTTTCTTTGAGTGCAGAAGTAAAAGACGCGATTCTAAAAGTAAAAGGAAATCTTAAGGAACTATCTTATGAACGAAAGAAAAAAGAACTAGACTATATTTTTTCAAGTCCCAATGCATCCTATGGGGTATCTTTGTTAATCGAATTAGGTCTTGATAAAGAATTAGAGATTCCTAATTTGAATGAAGTTCCTTCCTTTGAAGACTTAATTGGCGTATGGGCTTTTCTAAAAAAAGAAGATATTTATCCTTTTAGTAAACACGAAAGAGAACTCATGGCGTCGATTCGTGAAGTGATGACGAAAAATATTTTTCATCCTTCGGTTTTATACTATAATGACTTATATGTTTTAAGTGTGGCTTCACTTCTATTAGGAAAAAATAAAAAAGAAGTGATTAAGGCGTATAATCAACTTCCTATTCATCATAGGGAAGACATTATGATTACATCGAGTGAGATTTGTACGCTTTTACATAAAGAAGAAGGGGCTTTTCTAAAAGAGATTTGGTCGGATTTAGAGAAGAAGATTCTAAAGAAAGAACTAGAAAATTCCAAAGAAGCTATCGAAAGTTACCTTTTAAAATACTATTTATAAATAGGGACTTAGTGCTATAATAAAGACTAAAGGCGGGTGAGGTTTATGAAAATGACCAATTTAGTACAACTTTTAAAGCAAGGTTATTTTGTTATGCCTCTTTATTTGTTTCAAAGAAGAGATAAATTAAACTTATCGATGGAAGAGTTTGTTTTCCTTGTTTACTTAGTAAATAGGGGAGATAAAGCTCTTTTCGATTTACAAAAAATAAAAGAAGATCTCCAATATGAAACGAAGGAGATTATGAATCTGATTTCGCTTTTGACGGAGAAAAAATTGCTTTCTGTAAACGTGCACAAGAACGAACGAGGCATTATGGAAGAGACCATTGATTTATCTCTTTTCTATGATAAAATAGGTCTTCTATTGGTAGAAGATATCAATGCATCGAAAGAAGAAAGCACGAATATGTATGAACAGTTTGAAAAAGAGTTTGGAAGAACTCTAAGTCCTATGGAATATGAAATTATTAAAGCCTGGATTGATGCCAATATGAAAGAAGAATTTATTTTAAGAGCTTTAAAAGAAGCGACTTATAATGGAGTAAGCAATTTACGTTATATTGATAAAATCCTCTATGAATGGAACCGAAAAGGATTTAAAACAATTGAGGATATTGAACGTCACGAACAGGAAAGAAGAAAGGAAATGAAACCGAAAACGTCTTCGAAAGAGGAGACTTTTGATTATAACTGGTTTGATGAAGAAGATCATGAAGAATAGAAGTATGTTATTTGAAAATTATTTAGATGAACTATATCCGAATGCCATATGTGAACTACAATACCACAAGGATTATGAACTTTTATTAGCGGTGGTTATGAGTGCTCAGACGACGGATAAAAGAGTAAACTCGGTGACACCGCTTCTTTTTTCCAAGTACCCGACTTTAAAAGATTTATATGAAGCCGATATCAACGATATTATGGAAATCATCAAACCTATTGGGACGTATCAGAGAAAAGCACAATATATTAAAGAAATCAGTTACCACTTAGATAAAGAACAAAAAGGGCGTGTTCCCAATGATAGAGAATACTTAGAGCAACTGCCGGGTGTTGGTAGAAAAACCGTTAATGTGGTTTTGAGTATGCTTTACGATGAACCGGCAATTGCGGTTGATACGCATGTGGCTCGTGTAAGTAAACGCTTAGGTTTTGCTAAAGAAAGTGACGATGTTTTGACCATCGAAAAAAAATTGATGAAGTTACTTCCCAAAAAGAACTGGAGTAAGCGTCATCATCAAATGGTTTTCTTTGGAAGATATCACTGTAAAGCCATGCATCCCAATTGTACTTCCTGTAAAATGAAAGAAGAATGTACTTTTTATAGAAAACAAACGAAAACAAAAAAGAAAGTAAAAGCTTAATTACTTTCTTTTCATTTTGTTTTGATAGAAAAAGTATCCTCCACCAACTCCACCAGTTGCAAGAAGCGTAACGGCTAAGGGAAGAATGTTACTTTGGCGTTCGTTTCCGGATTTTACCTCTTGCCGTTCTACTTGACTATAGCCACTGATGCCAGCAGTTCCTTTTCCGGAGTCTTCTTCTGCCTCCCCATTTTGTGTCCCTGTTCCCGTTTCGCTTTCCTCTTCCTCAGTGGGTGTTGTAGTTGTGGTATTAGATGGAACTTTAGAGGTATCTAGTCCATCGGCTTTTACCAAAGTAGGGGATAGTAAAAAGAAGGATAGGAGGATAAGCAACAAAACATTTTTCTTCATTTTTTTCACTTCCTTACTAAATCCTATTCGTTATTTTACAAATTATTTCAATTAAGTATCAAAAATTAAAAATAACGTTGTCCTAATTTATTCCTTTTCTTCATACATTGTAATGGTGATAAAAGTGGATACAACGACTTATAGTTTTTTAGTAAGTGGTCTTGCCGGATTATCAACTTTAATTGGTTGCATTTTTTTGTTTGTTAAGAATAAAGATAAACGCATTTTAATAGGTTCTTTAGGCTTTGCTTCGGGTGTTATGCTTTCCGTTTCCTTAACCGATTTACTGCCTTCTAGTTTTCAACTATTACAATCCTATTACTATGTTTTTCCGTCCATTATCTTGTGTACCATTTTCTTTGTTGTGGGAGTGTTGTTTTCGATGCTTATTGATAAATATTTACCAGATATAGAAACGGTTTCCGATATCCATGGTAAAAAGTTATATCGAGTTGGACTGATTTCGATGTTAGCTATTGTTCTACACAATATTCCAGAGGGCATCGCCACCTTCATGACTACCAATCAAAATGTCTCATTAGGACTCACTTTAGCTTTAGCGATCGCTCTACACAATATTCCGGAGGGAATTAGTATAAGTGTTCCTATCTATTATGCTACGGGAAGTAAACTACGTGCTTTCTTTTATACGCTCGTATCAGGGCTATCAGAGCCGCTTGGAGCCTTACTTGCTTTCTTATTTTTGAGCCCCTTTATGAACGATTTCATCATGGGACTCTTACTCTCCATTATTGCCGGAATCATGACCCATATTGCTTGCTATGAACTCTTTCCTACATCCTTATCTTATCAGCATAAGAAAATATCGTATTTGTTTTTTGGAATAGGAGCTTTAGTGATGATTCTAAATCATGTGTTCTTTGCCTAAAGAAAAACTTCCCTTTGAGGGAAGCCTTTTTTATTGAACTGAAATGGTTCTCGTTAAAGTTACATTTAACGTTTCATATTCGATGGTATAAGTAATGGTATAAGTATGAGCACTGGCAGTATCAATTTTTGTTACGACTTCGCCATTTTCATCTTTAATAGTAGTAGTTAAACCACTTGCCATAACTTCTTCAGTGACATCTTTTTTTGTTTCGGTATCGATTACTAAGATTGGAGGACTAGGCTCTTGATAGGTATCCCCAATAGATAGTTGCTCGAACTGTTTTCCATTTAAGGAAGCTCTATAGACACTGGTTGGTCCATCTTCTTTAATCGTAACACTTACTTTTTCACTTTCGTTATCTTTAAAATTCTTGAAAGCGGAGCGTACCGTATAGACACCATTTGGCGATTCAGTCTTGAAACTGTAGGTTGTCTCTGTAGTAAATCCTAATAGAGTATTTCCAAAGTAAACATTGTATCCAAATTCTCCATAACTATCGTTGCCACTTGGTTTCTTGGTAACACCCGTCCATTTAAGAACGACTTTCTTTTCTTCGCTATCATATGTTCCAGAAAGGTTAGTAACAGGCTCTAGTTTTTGATATTTGGTAGATACTTGAGTAGGTTCGGTTCCCGCTTTAAAGTATTCATACGTAATTTGATCATCCGGTGTATTTTCACTTGGTAATAGAGCAGGATTACTTCCTACCTCAACGGCTTGATGAACGACACTGGATGGTGCTTTGAAGTCTTGACCATTTTTCGTAAATACGACATTTCCTAGTAAACGGAATAGTCTAGTTCTTCCATTAACGGCTTGGATATTGGTTTGGTAACCGTCATCGAGACTAGCATATCCGTACCACATACCAATCGTATATTCAGGATCGTATCCTACAATCCAAGCATCGTTTACAGCATTGTCTGGAAGTTTACGTTTCTTTTTCGTATTGTCATCGAAACTAGAAGTTCCGGTTTTGGCTGCTACATTAACACCACTTATTTTAGCACCACTTGAAATACCATTATTGACGGCGGTCTTTAAGCAATCGGTAATGATGAAGGCAGTGGAGTCACTCATAACTTGTTCACGTTCTGGGTTAGCTTCGATTTCTTCACCCGTATCTCTTATCACAATCTTACGAATAGTATATGGTTCTGTATAGTAACCACCGTTCGCAAAAGCAGCATAGGCTCCTGCCATTTCAATAGGACTTGCTCCAGGGTTATAAGCTCCTAGTGCATGAGCTTCGTGAAGTCCTTCATCACCAATCGGAATACCTAAGTTGGTAGCAAATTCACGAACGTTATTTTTATTTAAACTTTGTATCGCTTTAACGGCAGGAACATTTCGTGATTGAGCAAGTGCTGTTCTTAAACTAATTTGTCCCATAAATTGTAAATCTGAGTTATTGATACTAGGTCCATTGGTATAATTCCAAGGCTCATCCACAAATTGTTGGTAGGATGACCAGTTTTCATATTCGATTCCAGGACCATAGGCAAATATTGGTTTAGCAGTAGAACCTATCTGTCTTTGACGAGTCGCAAAACTTAAGGTTCTTTCTCCTTGACGATTACGTCCTGCTCCAATGGCAATTAGTTTTCCAGTCGCATTTTCAACAACCGCTACGCCTCCTTGAATATTGTCGGTAATCCAAGGATTAACAGATGTATTTTTATAGTTAACATTATTATAACTATCTTTAACACTATTGAAGATATTGGTAATTCCTTTTTGTTTTTCTCTATCCATATTGGTATAGATTAAAACCGGTGTTTGGGTATAAGAAATACCATATTTACTATTTAATTCATCGAGTACTAAATCGATATAACCTTGATATTCGGAATTAGAAGAACTTGCTTTATTACTCGATGCAAGAAGACTTTCTACCGGAATACTATTAGCAGCATCGGCTTCTTCTTGGGTAATATAACCATGTCTTACCATAAGACTTAATACTTGGCCTCTTCGCTCTTCGGCTTTGTCAGGATGCCAGTTTGGATTGTAATCACTAGGGGCTTTAAACATACCTGCTAAAACAGCAGCTTCCGCTAAGTTGACATCTTTAATGCTCTTTCCAAAATACGTTTGAGCAGCTTCTTCAACACCGAATACAATTCCACCTAATGGATGGTTGTTAACATAATATTGAATAATATTCTCTTTGCTGTATTCTTTTTCAAGTTTGAAAACCGATAGATAAA
This sequence comes from uncultured Bacilli bacterium, assembly GCA_947623935.1. Lineage (GTDB taxonomy): Bacteria > Bacillota_I > Bacilli_A > RF39 > UBA660 > Faecenecus. Next base: position 15,827 of record CANQIE010000012.1, read on the forward strand.
TATCCGTAAACTTACGAAGGATTCCTTTAATACCACTATCTTCCGAAGAAGTGTAACTATTCTTTACGACTTGCATCGAAAGAGTAGAGGCACCACCTGCTCCAGGTCTTCTCAACAATTGTTTAACGGTTGCTACTAAGAAACGAGGAGCATCGAATCCATTGTGATAGAAGAATCTAGAATCCTCGGTGGCAATAAGCGCATTGACGAAGACTTGAGGAAGATCTTTATAATCGATATTTTCTCTCAACTCAACTCCAATCTTGTCAATTTCATTATCGTCTTTATCGTAAATGATACTCGATTCTTTATATTTTAAGTTATCGGGATTAAATTCAGGAGCTGTAATAACGACGTAAGTAAATAATCCTCCCACCGCAATCGCTGCAAAAATACAAATCGATAAAATGATAATGGCAATAATATTGAATACTTTTCTTTTCTTAGGACCAATTTTAACATCTTTCATTAAATGAGATAGGTAGCAAATAAGTCCAATTCCTGCTCCCATAATAAGGGTAGTAACCAGTCCCATCGTTAAGAAACTAACAACTAACACAAGAACATACAAGGCAATTAAGATGCCCATTGTCTTAGAATCGATTTTTTCTCTCTTCACTTCTTTAGGTGTTACCTTGGTTGTAGTGTTACTTTTTTTAGTATAAGTTCCACTTTTGGTATTTTTATTTTGTGTGGAACCTTTGTGTTGTGTACTTTTCCCTTTTATATTCTCTTTTTTTTGTGCCATTTTAGACACCTCCATATTCTTCTACTACTTTTAAATAATTTATTCTAGGATGATATTGTTCTTCTAACAAATAAGCCTTTTCTTGAAAATAAGTATAGGGGATTGATTTTTGTTCATGTCCCTCTATAAATTGAAGCAAGTCTTTCGCAAATAAGAGATACGTTTCATGTCTTTTATTAAAGCGAACAATCAAGAAGCAAATACCTTGATGATCTAATACTCTTCTCATGTGAAGCAGTTGGTGTTTATGAATGTTTTTTAATGGAAAAGAAGTAATATTATCGGTTTCTTTTGCTTCAAAATCGATGTATCTTCCTTTATAGACCCCGTTATAGTCCGTTGTTGAAGGACTTTCAAAAAAAGCTTCGGTAATTTTCATGGTATCGTAATTTACTTTTGATATTTTAATAGGTGTTGGTTTTTTATAAATAATGGCTCTATCTTGGTCACGATAAAATTCGTTCGTAATATTTAAGTCATTTTCTAGACTCATACCTCGATTGCCATACGTAATGACCTTTTTTAACTCCTTTTGTGGGGTGACTTTTATACCTTTGGGGTAGTTCATGTTATCACCTACATTTCATTATACTATAAAAAGTTTCTATTTACCATAAAAAGTAGTTGTTTTTTTGTATCTTCTTATTCTATAATGATAGTATAGTAGTGAGGGGTGAAGACGATGAAAAGAGAGTATAATTTGGTTGATCCCGATGGGCTAAGACAAGAAGAACTCGAAGGAACCGCGAGTGAAAAAGGTCTTTTTAGTAAAAAGTGCTTTTCTTTTGTTGAAGAAAAAGGAAAAGTAGAAGAAGAACTAAATCGTGTTCCATTTTTGCAGTATGTGTGCAATCAAATGGAGCAAATGTCGTTAAGTGATTATTTTAAGGAATTAGATGCTTTTTGTAAAAAGTACGGTTATATTGGAAGTGACATGGTGGCTTCTAGTGAAAAAGGAATGACGATTGATCAAAATTTGGTGGCAATCGAGGCTCCTTCACTAGGTGAACTAGCCCTTATATGTTCACTTCCTTATTTGTATGATCAAATGCTAACAGAAGTACATCCGATAGTAACTAAAACAAAGCAAAATCACTGTTTTGCACTTTCCTATCATGATCATGTTTATGAATTTCATCGCTTTGATGAATTAGGAAATCCTAGCGCCAGTAGCAAGTATTATTTTGTAGATTATGGACCCATCGATATTTATCCAGATCCTATCTTAGTTACTTCTTTTGAGGAAGAAAAAGTTTATCGCAAAGCGAAATAAGTCTAGTTTTTATATCTTTTGTCGAATCGGTATACAAAGCTGCTAAAATAAGGTATCTTCTTTTTAGGAGGACTTATGAGGCAAGAACATGTTTTAGAGTTGTTAAGAGGAATGAATAACAAGATTCGTGAAATTGAATTAGAACTAATTCATTACCAATGTAAAAAACTAAAAGAAACAAAAGAAAAGAGTACGGTTTATTCTTAAGAGTCCCCTTGACAAAAAGGGGCTCTTTTTTTTATAATAGAAAGTACTTTTGGAGGGATAGGTATGACTTATAAAGAATATAAAAAACAAATAGATGAATTAAATCAAGAAATTGTAGCGCATGAGAAGCAACAAGAACAATTGCAAGAAGAACTTTCTATTTTATCTAAGGATAAAAATTCAATAGAACAAGAACAAAATGCTTTAAAGGTCGAGAAAGAAAATATAAAAGAGAAAAAAGAAACGCTTAATGCTTTGTTTTTTTGGTTAACATTGTTTGTTTCTTTGTTTTTAGGAACAATTTTTTGCCTTTCTTCTCCTTTTTTATTAGTTGCCAAAGATGTACCAAAATTAGCGGTACTCTTGGTGCCACTTAGTTTAGCAGGGATTCTTTCTATTGAAGGTATATCTCCTTCTATTAAATGTTTATTGAAGGACTTAAAGAGTTTGCAACACGTGGATGTCAAAAAAGAAGATTTAATAAATTCAAAACTATATACTCTTGATGAAAAATATATGCAGAATTTGGAGCAATCTCAAGAATTAAAAGAAGAAAAAGAAAAAACAGAACAAGAACTTTCTCTTTTATATAAACGAAAGAATACAATTGATGGCATAAGTATAAAGGATTTAATGAAAATTACTTATGAAAAAGTAGAATCTAATGTTGATACTCCAGAACAGCAAAAAGAAAAACCAAAAGTAATGACAAAGTAGAGTCTCCTTGACAAAACGGAGCTCTTTTTTTAGAATAGAAAGTACTTGGAGGGTTAGGTATGACTTATAACGAATATAAAAAACAAATGGATGAATTAAATCAAGAAATTGCCGTGTACGAAGAGCAAAAAGAACAGTTACAAGAAGAACTTTCAGTGTTATCTAAAGATAAGGATTCCCTAGATCAAGAACAAGAAAATTTGTGGTATGAACAAAAAAGTATAGAAGGGAAACGAGAACTACTTAGACAAGTGGCTGAATTTAAAAGAATTTTTATTTTGGCGATTGTAATCCTTGTTTTAAATTGTTTTATTTCTTTCGTTCCGCCAATTGCATCTATCATGAATTTAGAAGCACCAATATTCATGAAACTTTTCCCAATTTCAATAGAAGCCATAATTGTTTCTGTTTCAGGGGGTGCACTTTTAAATTTATCTAAATTCCTAAAAACTTTCGATAATGTGGATATCAACAGGGAAGATGCCATAAAGCAAGAATTATATGCTTCGGAAGAAAAAATCAAACAAAAAAAGGAAGATTTCACAGTCCTAGAAAAGAAACAAGAAAAAATCGATGAAAAACTTTCTCATCTATATGAACGAAAGAATTTTCTTGATGAAATAACGATGAAAAATTTAATGAAACATTATGAAAAAGAAGGGTATGATCTTGATACTCCAGAACAGCATGAAGAAAAACCAAAAACAATGATTAAATAGGAATGGAATTGTTGACGACCAACAAAAAATATGATATATTGTATTTAGCAAGAGAACTTGCATAAAATAAAAAGGGAATACCTAGTTTTGATGCGTTAGGTACTATTCCCTGTATGTGGGTTAGTACCGACTATGCAGTTGGTACTATTTTTATTAGTATGATTAAAATCACAATAATAAGGAGTATTATGATAGTACAAAGATATTTCTCTTGCTTTCTCATAACATCACCTCCTTCTCTTTTGTAAAAAAAGAAAAAAGGAGAATAGTACCTAAACAAACTAAGTATTTCTAATTTTATGGTAGCAAATTTACCAAAAGTAAACAATCGAATAAAGCCTTTTTTTAATGGAAATTTTTACCAATAAATATTGTCTTAATTCGATTGACGAGATAGGAAACAAATGCTATATTTTAATTAGCAAGGATAACTTGCGAAAAAGGGAATACCTAGTTTTGATGTGCTAGGTGCTATTTCCCACTAAATGGTTACAGTACTGACTATATAGTTGGTACTATTTTTGTTTCTATAATGAATTTATCCTCATAAAGGAATAATAACACCATACAGTTCTTTTCTTGACTTTGCCCTTTCTTTTTTATAGAATAGGAAAGTACGGGATGAGTCTATCCTAAAATAAAATATCTTTTTAAGTCTCCTTTATAGACCAAAAAGTACCTATTTATCACACCACTACACATTGACAAAAAAATAAATATTTGTGATAATAGAGTATATAAGGGATAGGTGATAGGTGGTATGTACCAAAATAATATAAGTCTAACGCCACAAGATATTCTAGAGAAAGAATTTAAAATCGATACTAGAGGTTATCGACTAAAAGAAGTAGATCAATATCTAGATGTCATCATTGGCGATTATGAACATTTCGAAGAACATATTCGTGAACTTGAAAAAGAAAATAACGAATTATTGAATGAGAATAGTCGTCTTAAACAAGAACTTCGCAATCTAAAAGCAAGCGTTGAAATTGCTCAAGGACAAGAGAAAGAAGTAACGAATCTAGATATACTTCGAAGACTATCCCAATTAGAAAAAATAGTATACGACAAAGACGAATAATACTTTGACAAACGCTATACTTTGATAGTATAGAGGAAAGTCCATGCTCACAAAGACTGTGATGTCTTTAACGTTCATGCCTAGGGAAAAAATAACCTAGGGTAGAGTAATCTAACGGCGAAGAGGAAACCTACGTCTTTTGATAAGGTTTTAGTATTCATAAAGTGCCACAGAGACGATTTATTTTCGAAAGGAAATAATGAAACGCGGTAAACCCCATGAGTGAGAAATCCAAATTTTGGTAGGAGAGCTTTGATGGAGGAATTAGAACGAAGTCAGGGACTGCTTCGGCAGTAGATAGATGTTTGTCACCTAGTAATAGGTACAGAACATGGCTTATAAAGTATTATTTTTTTTGTTTAAGAGGTGAATTCATTGAAAGAGATCGGTGCTTATTTAAAAGAAACTCGTATGGGACATGGAGTAACGATTGAAGAAGCAAGTGAAGACTTGAATATGCCTAAAGGACAACTAGAGAATATAGAATCAGGTAATACGAGAGCTTTTAAAGATGTTTATCAATTAAAAGAATATGTAAGAGAATATGCAAAGTATTTAGGATTAGATGCCAATAAGATGTTAGATGAATTTAATGATTTCCTATTTGAGAAAACTTCGAAGATTTCATTAGAGGATATTAAGAATGCTGCAAATGCATCTAACAAAGAGGAAGAAAAAGCAAAAGTGGTTTCTCCTTATACCGTGATTCCTACTAGAAAGAAGAATTATTTTCCTTTTTTATTAGGTGCTATTATTGTTCTTTTAGTTATTCTTATTTTTTACTTATTACTTCAAGGAAGTAGAAGAGAAGAACCCCGTACTAATGAATTAAAAGGTATTTATACGAGGGAGGAAGTTATATGAATACAGCTGAAAAATTAACAGTGTCTCGTTTTATTTTAACGTTATTTATTATTTTTATTATGTTGTTTCCATTTTATGCCGTAGGTTTTTCCTTTCCTAAGATTTTAGTAGAGGGTGTTCTTATGGATACTAAGTATCTAGTAGCAGGAGGCTTATTTGCGATTGCGGCTATTACTGATTTTTTAGATGGATACTTAGCACGTAAAAAGAAAATGGTTACAGAATTTGGAACAATAGCCGATGCTCTGACAGATAAGATTTTAGTCGATAGTGTGCTTATCATTTTTGCGTCATCTGGCTTTATTAATCCGATTATTCCTGTAATTTTAGTCATTAGAGATTGCCTAGTAAACGCCATTAAGATGGCAGCTTCATCTAAAGGAAAAGTAGTCTCATCGATTACTTCAGGAAAAATTAAGACTGCAAGTCTCATGGTTGGAATTATACTTTTATTCTTCTACAACATGCCTTTTGAAATCTACAATATCAGAATCGATTTATTCTTACTCTATTTTGCTTTGATTATGTCGATTGTATCGATGGTAGAATACTATTCTATGAATAAAATGTATCTCTTCCCAAAAAAGAAAAATTAAAATTCAAAGTAAAAATCCACGGTAATTTTTAAATTTCGCTTAGACGAAATATAAAAATTGGCCGTTTTTTTTGACTGAAAATTGATAAAACAAATGTTTGCAAAAAAGTGTTGCTTTTTTTCAAATTATGGTTTATGATAATTTTAGAAACGAATTATAAGGAGGATTTTTACGTTATGGCAAAGACAGATGTAAAAGATAAAGATCAAGCATTACAACAAGTGCTTAAAGATATTGAAAAGCAGTTTGGTGCAGGATCCATTATGCGATTAGGAGATACGTCTCATTTGAAAGTAGAAGTTTGTTCCAGTGGCTCACTTGCTCTTGATATTGCGTTAGGAGTAGGAGGATATCCTAAAGGAAGAATTATTGAAATCTACGGACCTGAGTCGAGTGGTAAAACAACGTTTGCCCTTCATGCAATTGCAGAGATTCAAAAAGAAGGTGGAAGAGCCGCTTTCATTGATGCGGAACATGCCCTAGACCCTGTATATGCACAAAATTTAGGAGTTAATATTAATGAATTATTACTTGCTCAACCAGATACCGGAGAACAAGCATTAGAAATATGTGAAGCTCTTGTTCGAAGCGAAGCTGTAAACATTGTTGTTATAGATTCTGTTGCAGCTCTTGTTCCACAAGCTGAAATCGATGGTGAAATGGGAGATGCACATGTTGGACTTCAAGCACGTCTCATGAGTCAAGCACTTCGTAAATTAAATGGTACAATTAGTAAGACGAAGACCACAGCGATTTTCATCAATCAGTTACGTGAAAAAGTAGGCGTTATGTTTGGAAATCCTGAAACGACACCTGGAGGAAGGGCTTTAAAGTTCTATGCCAGTGTACGCTTAGATGTTCGTCGTAATGAAACCTTAAAAATAGGGGACGGCATTGTAGGAAACCGTACAACGGTTAAAGTCGTTAAAAACAAAGTAGCTCCTCCATTTAAGACCGCAGTAGTCGATATCATGTATGGTCAAGGTGTATCACACGAAGGAGAAATCATTGACCTTGCAAGTGATGCAGGTGTCCTTGAAAAGAGTGGAGCATGGTATGCTTATAAGGGAGAAAAATTAGGTCAAGGAAAAGAAAACGTAAAACTTCTTTTAGCCGATAATCCAAGTCTATGTGAAGAAATAGAAGCAAAGACCAGAGAATTCTATGGCCTTCCACCTAAGAAGAACACCAATACTTCATCTAAAGAGGAAGAATAAGATAAATAAAAAGTCTTATGACAGGAAAGGAATTTCTTCGACAAGACTTTTTTCATTTTAACAAAGAAAAAAGAGAAACAAGAAAACATTTAATGATATACTTTAACTATAGAAAAGAGGGACTACTGTGGAATTAGTAAAAGTAGGAGAAAAAACCTATTACATTAAGAATGCGACCAATATAGGGATTTATTTACAAAATGAGAAAGAGGTCTATTTAATTGATACAGGAAACGATAAAGATGCTGGAAAAAAGATCTTAAAGATCGTTGAAGAACAAGGATGGACCGTCAAAGGTATTATCAACACTCATTCACATGCCGATCATATTGGTGGCAATAAAGTCATCCAAGATCGTACCTCTTGTTCTATTTATAGTCATGGTATTGAATCTTGTTTTATCAACTATCCTGTTTTAGAGCCTGCCTTTCTCTATGGAAGCCAACCTTTTAAGGATTTAGAAAATAAGTTTCTAGAAGCGAAGCCTAGTGTTTCTCTTGAACTAGATAGTCATTTGCCAGAAGGATTAAGTTACTTTGAACTAAAAGGGCATACTTTTGATATGATTGGTATTAAGACAAGTGATGACGTCTATTTTTTAGGCGATGCCCTTTGTAGCGAAGAAGCCCTTTCTAAATATGGAATTTTCTTTTTAGAAAATGTTCAAGAATACCTTACCACTTTAACATTCTTATCAACTTTAGAAGGAAACTGTTTTATTCCATCTCATGGTGAAGTGACTTCGGATATTGCTTCTTTAATTACGCTAAATAGAACTAAAATAGAAGAAATTTTATCGACCATTACTACTTGTTGTATCGAAGCTAAAACACAAGAAGAAATCTTAAAATATCTTTTTGAACATTATCAACTAACGATGAATCTGAACCAATATTACTTGATTGGAAGTACTTTAAAAGCCTATCTTACTTATTTGTTAGAACAAAAAAAATTAACTTACCTTTTTCAAGAAAACAAACTCTATTTCCAAGCAAACTAATTTGTTGACAGAAAATAGATCCTTTTTTTTAATAAACGATTAAGGAGATGAAACTATGGATCAATTAACTTCGAATAAGAATCCTTATTTCCCCATTTCGTTGCCCTCTTTGAATAATGTGTTTTTTGGAAGTAAATGTCTTTGGGACACACATAGATTAGCATTAGCCACAGATTTAGCTATTTTAACTGGAAATGATTGTGCTAAAAAAGGAAAATTGAAAATAAAGGAGAGGCCGGGAGCTTATTATACTAGTACTTTTGCTCATGGTTATTATACAAGAGGATGTGCTCCTTATGATAAACCAGAATACGAGCATGCTGAGTTTGATCATAAAGTGTGGGGAATCGATAAAAATGGAGGCATGACCTGTTTTTATAAAACCGATTTTGCTGTAGGTATAAGACCCCAAATCTATGTTGATGAAGAAACGGTTCAACAATTACTTCCTAATTCTAAAATAGGGTATAGGGACACCATCGAAGTACAAATGGGAGAATATCCTCAATTTGTTTTAGAGCATGAAGAACAACAAGCACTTAAAAAAAATAGCACGGCTATTGAAGAAACCGATAGACAATACCACTTTTATTTACCTTATTTGAGTACGATGAGTTCATTTCAAGAATTTCAAATGGGGGACCTTCGTTTTATTAAAGTTCCAAATACACTTCAGACAAGTGATTTAACGGTCTTGTCTAACTCTGTTAGCAAGTATGGTTCTATAGAGTATCTAAAGGTGGAACCTATTACGTGGTATTTGGATATAGAAAATGATGGGACAGGAATCTTAACTTCAAAAAATGTTTTATTATCAGGAGTACCCTTTGATAAAGATGAACTAAATGAAAACTTTAAAGCGACCAATATGTATCAATTTTTAAATACATATATGAAAATAGAAATGTTCGCATCTTTAAAAGTCAAAGAAAAAACGTATGTAAAAAAGTAGATGAGTCCATTCTTTGGGCTTTTTTATTTTGTCTCAAAGTGCTATTGACAGTTGAATAGGCATTCAATTATAATAGAGATAGATAGTTGAGCAAACATTCAACTGATGGAGGATGTATGGGAAAAAATGAATATTTATGCGATTGTAATGTGATTCATCCGAAAGTGGTGGAACAAGTTTTAAAAAATATGCCTTCTAGTACTACCTTTGAACATCTTGCCAAGTTTTATAAATTATTAGGAGATTCGACAAGAGTACGTATTTTATTTGCCCTTGATCAGGAAGAGATGTGCGTTTGTGATTTAGCGAATGTGCTTCATATGACAAAATCATCGGTTTCGCATCAATTAGCTTTACTTCGAGAAAACAGAATTGTAAAGATGCGTAAAAGTGGCAAAGAAGTATATTATACATTAGACGATGACCATGTAGTAAAGACATTTGAAGTAGGTCTATTACACATTTCCCATAAAGATTAGGAGGATTCCATGAAAAAAGGACTTAAAATAATTATTTCGATTGTTTTATTTTTACTAAGTTTGATTCCCTTTCCTTATTCCTATATTAACTTTATCTTTTTATTTTTAAGTTATTTAGTGGTAGGGGGAGAAGTACTTTTAGAAGCAGGACAAAATCTTTTTAAAAAACAAATCTTTGATGAGACTTTTTTAATGTCCTTAGCGACGATTGGTGCTTTTTTAATTGGATGTTACGAAGAAGCAGTTGTAGTTATGCTTCTTTATCAAGTAGGAGAATTCTTCCAAGATTATGCCGTGGATAAATCCAAAAAATCGATTCAATCTCTAATGGCTTTAAAACCAGATATAGCACAAGTCATTCGAGATGGAAAAACGATTAAAGTAGATCCAAAAGAGGTGAAAGTAGGGGAGAAAATTTTAGTGGGAATTGGTGAAAAGGTTCCTTTGGATGGAGTGGTTGTAAAAGGTTCTTCTTACTTAGATACCAAAGCTTTAACGGGAGAATCGGTATTAAAAACGGTAAAAGTAAAAGAAGCCATTTTAAGTGGATGCATTAATATGGAGTCGCCGCTTGAAGTAGAAGTTACTGTTCCTTTTGAAACTTCAACCGTTAGCAAGATTTTAGCTTTAGTTGAAAATGCTAGTAGTAAAAAGACTAAGAGTGAAAACTTTATTACAAGGTTTTCTAAAGTTTATACACCGATTGTTGTGTTCATTGCTCTTTTACTTGCCTTTGTTCCACCTTTATTATTTAATGGATCATGGCATACCTATTTGTACAGAGCCTTGTCTTTCTTAGTGGTTTCTTGTCCTTGCGCTTTGGTAATCTCTATTCCTTTAAGCTTTTTTGCAGGAATGGGTGCATCTTCTCAAATTGGTGTATTAGTTAAAGGAAGTAACTACTTAGAACGATTATCTAAAACGAAGATCATAGTGTTTGATAAAACAGGTACCCTTACCGAAGGTGTTTTTGAAGTAGTCGAAGTAAGTCCTGTAGGTATTTCAAAAGAAGACTTTCTTTATTACAGCGCTACTAGTGAATATTATTCACATCATCCCATTGCTACTTCTATTAAAACTTATTACAAAAAGGAAATCGATCCTAAAGATATAAAGAATGTAAAAGAAAAAGCAGGTTATGGAGTAGAAGCATTTATAAATGATAAGAAGATTTTAGTGGGAAATGAAAAATTTATGAAAAAAGAAGGTATTTCTTTTGAAAAAAGTAATTCGGTTGGTACCATTGCCTATGTTGCTATCAATGGAACTTACAAAGGAAATATTGTTATTGCGGATAAAATTAAACCGCGTTTAAAATCTTTTGTTTCTAATCTTCGAAAGGAAGGAATTGAAAAGACGGTTCTATTAACGGGAGATAAATTACTTCCCTCTCGGAAAGTAGCAGAAGACTTAAAAATCGATGAATGCTACCCTGAACTACTTCCGCAAGATAAAGTTCAAATAATCGAAGACTTAAAGAGAGAATTAGATGATGATACGTATCTAGCCTTTGTAGGCGATGGCTTAAACGATGCTGCTGTATTAGCCATGGCCGATGTCGGTATTTCAATGGGTGGTTTAGGAAGTGATGCTGCAATCGATCAAAGCGATATTGTCATTTTAGAAGATGATCCAACTAAAATAGTGCCTTGTCTTAAAATTAGTAAAAAGACCATGGGCATTGTACACTTTAATATCATTTTTGTACTATTGGTTAAAGCACTTATTCTACTTTTAAGTGCCTTAGGAATTACACATTTGTGGATTTCCATCTTTGGCGATGTGGGAGTCACTGTTCTTGCTTCCCTAAATGCACTTCGGATTTTAAATGTGAAAAAATTTCGTTCATAAAATAAGGCTTTTTATTAAATACTATAACTAGAGGAATAAGAAGTAGAGAAATCTATTTCTTTTTTTGAAGGAGCCTTTTATGAAGAGAATAAAAAACTATATTTTATTATCCTTAACTTTATTTATTGCGGCTTTAAACTTTAATTATCTATTACATCCCTTAAATCTAGTGACTGGTGGTACACAAGGAATGGCTTTAGTATTTCATGCTTTTATTCCCATTCCTTTTTCAATTCTCATTTTAATGATTAATATTCTGACCCTCATTTTAAGTTATTTTACGCTTTCTAAAAGTACTACTTATGGAACTTTGGTAGCCACTTTTGTCTATCCTTTATGTGTGCATCTTACATCATTATTGCCTGAAATTGCTCTAAATGAAGAATTTTTATTAATCTATTCCCTTCTTGCAGGTATTGTCTGTGGCCTAACAGGTGGTTATGTCTATCGTCTAGGTTTTTCTTCAGGAGGTGTCAACACCTTAAATTTATGGATTCAAAAGTACCTTCATATTAAAGTATCTTTATCAAATTTTATTATCAATGCCACCATTATTTTATTAGGTGTTCTCTTCTTTGGAGTCGAAAAAGGCCTCTATTCTATTTTAGTTATTTTAGTGAGTAGTATAGTGATTGATCACATGGTAAAAAAGAGCCCATTTGCTTCCTAAATGGTGTTCTTTTTTATATTTTTTTAAACTTTACTTGCCTCCTTTATTCTTTTCTAAAATAAATTGACACAACTCTTTAATCCTTTTATAATAGAAGTAGTGTTAGAGTTATTAGATTAAATTTAACATAGATAGAAATGGAGGTATCCGTATGGATTTATATTTCTCCATTTTGCTCGTCGTTATAGGATTAGCTGTCGGCTTTGTTGCTGCTATTTTATTTAATGCTCATAAAGAAAATAGTGCAAAGAAAAATGCCGAGGCCATTATAGAAAAAGCCAAAAAAGATGCTGAAAAAGCCAAAAGAGATTCGATTTTAGAATTAAAAGAAGAAAGTCATCGTTTGAAAATGGAAACGGAAAAGGAGATCAAAGAGAAAAAAGCTGAATTAAAAGAATCAGAAGAACGCCTAATCCAAAGAGAACACAACATGGATAAACGTGACGAAATGTATCAAAAAAGAGAAGCCGCTTTAGATGAACGTGATGAAAAATTATTAGAAAAACAAAAAGAAATCCAAAACGAACAAGCAAAAGTGGATGAGTTGAAACAAGAACAATTAGCTCTTCTTGAAAAAATTTCAGGAATGAGCAAAGCGAAAGCCCACGATTTAGTCATGAGCAGGGTCGAAGAAGATATGGCCCAAGAGATTTCTTCTTACATCAAAGAACGTGAAAACGAAGCCAAATTAGAAATCGATAAAAAAGCAAAAAATATGTTAGTACTTTCGATGCAAAAGTATGCAGCAGATGTATCGAATGAACAAACGGTTACCGTTGTAACTTTACCGAACGATGAAATGAAAGGTCGTATCATTGGTCGTGAAGGAAGAAACATTAGAACTCTTGAAGCGATTACGGGAGTGGATTTAATTATCGACGATACACCAGAAGCGGTGGTATTATCAAGTTTTGATCCGTTACGTCGTGAAATTGCTCGCGTTACGTTAGAGACACTTATTAAGGATGGACGAATTCACCCAACACGTATCGAAGAACTTTATGATAAAGTTAGCAAAGAAATGAAAGAAAAAATTATTGAATATGGAAACGATGCTCTATTCCAATTAGGACTCACCAAGATTGATCCGGCCCTAGTTGAAATTATTGGTAAATTGCATTTCCGTACTAGTTTTGGTCAAAACGCTTTACAACATTCCATTGAAGTAGCCGAGTTATCGGGTATTATTGCAAGTGAATTAGGAGAAAATGTTCTTCTTGCAAAACGGGCAGGACTTTTACACGACATTGGTAAAGCGATTGACCACGAAGTCGAGGGAAGCCATGTTGAAATTGGTGTAGACCTTGCTAAGAAGTACCATGAAAGTGATGTCGTTATCAATGCGATTGCATCTCATCATGGCGATACAGAAGCAAAAAGTGTTATTGCCGTCATTGTAGCGATTGCGGATAGCCTATCGGCATCTCGTCCAGGTGCAAGAAACGACTCTCTTGAAAACTACATTAAGCGTTTAGAGCAATTAGAACAAATTGGTTCTGATATCAAAGGTGTCGATAAAACCTATGCGCTTCAAGCTGGACGTGAACTACGTGTCATTGTAAAACCAGAAGAAGTAGACGATTTAACTTCGCATAAGATTGCGCGTGATATCAAGGATAAGATTGAGTCAACCATGCAGTATCCAGGAACCATCAAAGTTACGGTTGTTCGTGAAACACGTGCGCAAGAAGAGGCTAGATAGTCATGAAAGACAAAAAAGAAGAAAAAGAAATGGTTCCAGTTTTTATTGGAAGTGGCGAAACTTTAACACGTATTTTTTTACCGAAAGGTACAAAATACTTAGTTGGTTCCGGCGAAAATGCTCTATTTGCAATTGCTGGCGAGACCCTAGAAGATCAAGAAAAAAGATACGAAGAGTGGAGAGATTCCGTTATAAAAAAATGGGAACTTCTTGCTAGAAAGCAAGATAAAGAATTAAAACGAATCGAAAGAAAGGAAAAAATAAAATCCCTTTTCCGTAAATAAAATAAATTGAAACAGCAAAAAATTCTTTCATTTTTTGCTGTTTTTAGTATAATAAACTCTATGGGGGAATGTAGTATGAAAAAAAGTGTGGATGATCTTGCTGAAAACATTCGGAAAACCTTGTATCAAACCTATCAAAATATCTGTGAAAAAAATAAAGACAAAACTCCGGAAGAATGGCTTATGTCTTTTTATGAAGTAATGAAAAACACCTATGAATTAGAACCGGAAACGTATTATGAACAAATAGGAACGCTTCTTTTCGATTACTATGTAAAATATAAAAACTTTGTTCAAGAAAATGACATGGTTAGATTAATTGAAGAAGTCATGGACTTAGAAGAAATGGGACAACTCTTAATGGACCCTAAGATAGGAGGATTCTATTTAGAAACCATCGTTGATGAAGTGATTGATGACTATGAAGATGATTATTCGTTTGAATATTTTCATGATTTGTTTGATGCTGATGCTGCTTTAATGAAAGAAATTACCTATACTTATCATCCTGAATCAGAAGTCTTTTTAGATTCCTACAAAGCCTATTTAAAAAGACTTAAATACATTGAAACTTTTGAGCATCTTGATATGAATAATTTACAAGATATAACACTTTCTTATCATGTTTTAGCCCATTTTTTAGAGGATGAAAAGGATGCCATGGATCAACTTTGTTTTAAATTTGATGGTTATAAAGACCATCATCCTAAAGTAAGAGAAGAGCTTATAAAAAAAGTTATTGCTTTTTATTACTCTTGCACTAAAAAGATCGAAGAGGAAGAGGGAACTTTGACTTCTTTTGACTTTGATCTTTTATCGCTTATTGAAACGGAAGACAAGGATTTTATCATTCAATTTTTGGATGTCGATGAAAACATGCCCTATGTCAATCGTATGTTAGAAGTACTCGTTCAAAATTATGAAGGAAAAGAAACAGTTGATAGTACTAAGGAAACCGTAAGACAATACGTAAAAAGCGTAAAGACGAAAATGGAGGCTGAATAGCATATGGAATTAACCTCTTATTTTGATATGGTCGATAAAATCTTGTTTCAAGATTTTAATGTGAAAGATTTAGATAGAGCACTCGATGGTGATAAAAAGATTATAGATACCCTTCTTGCTAAATGGGATAAGGATACTTTACAGGAAGATGAGGAAGAAGAATTAATCGATGTATTAAAAATGATTGCTTTAAAATACATGGTGTTTCACTTTGATGAAGAAGAGGATTTCTTAGCACCTGTTATTCTTCATAGTGAGCCTGAGGAGTTTGCCTTAATTGCCCTAGAGGATGAAAATCTTTTGACCATGTTGATTGAAAATGAAATTACTTGCTATAGTACCGAAGAACCTTTTCCTTATGAATTATTAGATTGCTTTTTAAGACAACCTTTAGAAAGTGACCTATATCCTACAGGATTAGATTTATATAAAGCCTATCATCCTTTTTTAAACCAAGAAAATAAAGTTTATGCTCAGTACTTAAAAAATAAAAAAGTACAAGAAAAGATGATGGATTATCCACTAGAACATTTTTTATCTTTCTATCTTTTTGGAAATACCTATCTAGCGAATGGTGGTAGTACTTTTGAAACCGTACAGATACTATCCGATAAACTGGAAGATCTATCTAAGAAGAATCATCCGATGTACGAACAATGTGCTAAAGATTTGTTAATGACCTACTATGTCATCTATAAACGTAAAATAGAAGATCAAGAACAAGTAAATTCAACGATTCTTCATTTGATCGAAGATATGGAATGGATGGATGATAAAAATCTTTTTGCGCTTGTTGAAAGTGATGAAGATACTAGAAAACTATTATTTCAAGGTATCTTACGAGATTTTGACTTAATGACTTATAAAGAAACCGAACAACAAATGAAATCTTATCAAAAAGTATTTTCCAATAAATTTCAAAAGAAAAAGCCTTCTGATGTATGAACTGCACCCCTTAGAGTAGACATCAATAAAAAAACTAGTTAAAAAAATATGATAG
>CANQIE010000013.1 GCA_947623935.1 uncultured Bacilli bacterium
TGTCTGACGAAGTTGAAGGTACCAAGATACCCGATGCTAAATATTATGATTTGTATACAAGTGAGGATCCCAGTTCAGCTGATGTAAATTTATCTGCAACAGCATGTAATGGAGGAGTATGTTATGGCCATGCTTTATCGGAAACCAAATGGTGGTATGGAGATGCTTTAACTTTTATAGGTTCTATATATCCATGGTCCCATCGAGGTGGCTCTCTCAATAGCAGTTTTTCAGGTGTATTTGCCTTTAATCGTCAATCTGGCATGGCACTCATCGACCGCTCGTTCCGTCTCGTGCTTGCTCCTATTAAATAGTAAAAATTAGTACAGATTTCATTCTGTACTTTTTTTGGTTTGTCTTGGATAAAAGATGTAAGTTATGATACAATAGAAAAAAGAGTAGGTGATTGAGATGAATAGAGAGAAACAATTAGCTAAAAATACCATTATTGTAGCGATGGGGAAAATTGCAACGAGATTTATTAGTTTCTTTTTACTTCCTTTATATACAGCATTATTAACTACAGAAGAGTATGGTACAATTGATTTATTAAATACCTGTATCTCTCTTTTATTACCTTTATTGTTTTTACAAATAGATCAAGCTTTGTTTCGTTTTTTAATTGATGTCCGAGATAAAGAAAAGAAGAAAAAAGAACTCATTACTACTTCTTTAATGACCGTTCTTGCTCAAACAATTATTTTCTCTTTAATCTATTTAGTGATTGCTCAGTTCATTAATAACGAATATCAATACTTTTTATTAATTAACTTAATCTTTGCCGAATTATCCAACGTTTTCTTAGAGATTGCTCGTGGTTTTGGAGATAATGGGGTCTATTCTATAGGTAGTTTAATTACAGGAGCCGTTACCGTTATATTAAATGTCATTTTAATTGCCATCTTTGGATGGGGAGCCTATGGAATGCTAACGGCAACTTTGTTTGCCAATATCTTTTGTTGTATCTTTATCTTTATCAAAGAAAAACTTTATAAATATATTGATTTTAAAGCTTATAGCAAAGAAGAAAGAAAAAGTCTTTGGAAATATTCCATTCCGTTAGTTCCTAATCAATTATCGTGGTGGATAGTTAATGCATCAGATAGAATCATTGTTACCATGATTTTAGGTGTTGGCTTAAATGGGGTTTATTCATCTGCCAACAAGATTTCAAGTATTTGTATTACGTTGTTTGGTATTTTAAATATGACTTGGCAAGAGTCTGCTTCTATGTACATAAAAGATAGTGATCACGATGAATATTTCTCAAAGATGATTAATTTTATTACAAGGGTTTTTATTTCACTTTGCTTAGGTATTGTTGCCTTTATGCCGTTTATCTTTTCATTTCTCATTGTAGGAAAAGATTATGCTGGAGCCTATCAACAAATACCGATTCTATTACTTGCTACTATTTTCAATATTTTAGTATCTTTAATTGGTTCTTTATATGTGGCGATTAAAAAGACCAAAGAAATTGCCAAAACTTCTTTCTTTGCAGCCGTCATCAACTTGATTGTCGACTTTGCTTTGATTAAGTTTATTGGTCTATATGCAGCCTCTATTTCAACCCTTGTAGCCTATTTAACCATGTTTATATACCGCTATTTCGATATTCAAAAATACATGAAAATCAAACTGGATACAAAAATGTTATTGACTTCGCTTATCACTGCTATTGCCATCTTTATTTGTTACTATAGCCACAATACGATTCTCTATGTTATAGGAGCCCTTATTTCCGTACTATTTGCTTTTGTATACAATTACAAAGTCATGAAGAAAGGATATCAGTTTTTTATGAAAAAAATGAAAAAAGTTGTAAAAAAAAGAATATAGATTGCAAAAGAAAACAAATTATTTTATATTTATAAAGAATAGGAAGTGTTAATTATGTATTGTTCAGAATGTGGAGCAAAAATAAAAAAAGGAGCGGCTTTTTGTGAGAAATGTGGATCTCCCGTTCCCAAAGAAAAAAGAGATTTAGAAGATGAAAATAAAGAGAATGAAGAGCCTCGTAAGAAGATGTCTAAAGGAAAGAAAATTGGTTTATTTCTTTTACTTTTAATAGTCCTTCTTTTAGTAGGAGGATACGTATTTCTAGATCACTACTTTAGTCCTGAAAAAATGGCAAGTAAGTACCTTGATGCTTGGATTCAAAATGATAATCAAAAAATCTATGATTTATTAGATTTGGGAAATGATAAAACGTTTGTCTCTTACGAAATTTTTAAGGAAGTTTTTGAAGAAGAACAAGAAGCATTAAAAGATATTTCAAACTACACCATTAAAAAAATTGATTATAGCGATGGCGGATTAACGGCTAAAGTATTAATTGGCTATACAGTAAAAGATCGTCCTAGAGAAGAAGAAATTGAAATTGATTTAGTGAAAGCCAAAGAAAAGAAACTTTACCTTTTTGATGATTGGCAAGTAGTCATTAATACCGAAAACTTTTTAGCCCAAGATTATGCGATTAAAGTACCTAAAGGATCTAGTGTAACCCTAGATAATATCAAATTGACAGATACTTATCTTGATCAAAATGATTCGAGTGAAATAAATGATATTTATACTATTCCTAAAATATTTACCAAAGAGATTACGATTGAAGTGGAAACCCCATATGGTATTAAGTTAACGAAAAAAACCGTTCCTAGTAGTGAGGATGTTTTTGAACTCGATTTAAACGTAGATGATTTATCCGATGAAATGAAGAATACTTTAACAGAGAAAATCAAGACGGATTTAAATGCTTTTTATAAAAATGTCCTAGATAAAAAGAACTGGGATAGTATCAAAGAAAATTATATTTATAATGAACTAGCTCCAGAGGATTTAAAGAAAGCCTATCAAAAACTATACGAAGATATTACCGAAGAAGAATCTACACCATTAAAGAGTTTTACCGTAACGGAGGTAAAACTATCGGATATTTCCTTAACTACGGAAGGTAAGTTTGAAGTCGAAGCAAGAATTAGTTATAACTATACCGTAGGCTATGATAAAGATAAAACCCATGAGTCTAAAAATGCCTATACGTCGACTTTTACTTACGACTATTTTGAAGAAGAATATAAACTTTCTAATATTAGCAGGTTTGTTACTTATTTTTCCATTTACTTTTAATAAAGATTTTATGTTATAATAAAATAAAGAAGAAAGGAGTTACATTATGGCTAAATATTGTACAAAATGTGGAAAGAAGTTAAAAGAAGGGGAAGTATGTGATTGCGATAAAAAGGAAAAAGCAGTAAAAGAAGAAAAGAAAACAAAAGAGTTTGATTTTAATCAGTATGTAAATACGTTTGTAAATGTAGTTAAAGGCATGTTTACAAAACCGGTTGATACCATGAAAAAATATACCAAGAAAGAACACTTTGGTGTGATGGTAAGTGCCTTAGTTCTAAACTGTGTTGTATCAGGACTTTTCCTATATGTTTTTATCGATAAAGTCTTAAATCAAGTAATGGGGCTTATGTCTAGTCTTAGTTATTATGGTCTATCAGACTTTGATTATGGCTATGGGCTTTTAAATTTACCGTTCTTTGATGTCTTTGTAACGGGATTATTCTATATGGCTATTTGCTTTGTAGTAATTGCTTTCATGATCTATTTGATTGCAGGTGCTATCATGAAGAAAGAGATGGATTTTAAAAAAGCATTGACTCTTGTTGGAGTTACTTCTTGCTTTACAACGGTTACGACAGCAGCATGTCTCATCTTAAGTTTTATTAGTACGCCATTAAGTTTATTGGTTCTGGTTATTGCAGCTATTTACTATATCGTCTATCTTGCCCAAGGAATACTAGCTACTTCTGATGTCGATAAGAACCGTCTTGCCCATGTCTTAGTACCATCCCTTGTAGGAGCCTCTTTCATCGTTTTAGTTGTTTTACCAAAGTTGTTTTCGTAAAAGATGTAAAGAAAACTAAATTTAGATAAAAAACTTGTTATTTTTAAGTTTTTACGTTAGAATAGTACTATCTTCTAAGGAAGAAGAGTAAATACTATTTCTTATAAAGAGATCGTTGTTAGGTGAGAAAACGAAAGAAATGCTATTGAAAGACACTTCCTTTTATTTAGAAGCGTACCTTTCGCGATAAGAAAGAGTAAAAGCATAAAGCAATTTATGAAATTAAGGTGGCACCACGGGGAAACTCGTCCTTATGTGTGGGGCTACCTTTTTATTTGGAGGAATGAATATGATAACAAAACCAAAAGGATGTCATGATATCTATGGACAAGAAGGAAGAAAATGGAAGTATGTCGAAGAAGTCATTGATATGGTGATGAAGAAATACCATTACGACTATATTCGTACGCCCATTTTTGAAGCTACAGAGTTATTTCATCGTGGCGTAGGAGAGTCATCGGATATTGTAACAAAGGAAACCTATGACTTTGTCGATCGAGGAGATAGAAAGATGACTTTACGTCCTGAAGGTACGGCAGGAGTAGTTCGTAGTTATATCGAAAACAAGATGTATGGAGAAGCAAGTCAGCCTATTAAACTTTACTATAATGGAACGATGTATCGGTACGAACGTCCTCAATCAGGACGTGACCGTGAACTTACGCAATTTGGAGTAGAAGTTTTAGGAAGCGAAGATCCGATGGTGGATGCTGAAGTGATATCCCTTCCTGTAAATATTTACAAAATGTTAGGATTAAAACAAATCAAGGTCAATATCAATTCCCTAGGCGATATGGAGTCACGTAAACGTTATAGAGAAGCACTAATCGAATATTTCCGTCCACACATCGATGAATTGTGTGAAGACTGTCGTAGTCGTCTTGAAAAAAATCCCCTTCGTATTTTGGATTGTAAAGTCGATTGCGATAATGAAATTATCAAAAATGCCCCAACGACCCTTGATTATTTAAATGAAGCAAGCAAAGAGCGATTTGATAAAGTCATTAGTTACTTAGGAGCTTTGGGAATCGAACACGAAGTGAATCCTAAAATTGTAAGAGGGCTCGATTATTATTGCCATACCGTTTTTGAAATTGAAGCCAAGGTGGAAGGCTTTGGTAGTCAAAATGTTTTAGGTGGGGGAGGCAGATACGATGGACTTGCCGAGCAACTAGATGGACCTAAAACACCCGGTATGGGCTTTGCTAGTGGCCTAGGACGCCTTATTCTAGCTCTTGATAAAGAAGAAATTAAATTACCGATTAAAGAAGATGTTGATGTCTTTATCATGTATGTCAATGAAGATGAAAAACTAAATGCTTTGTATTTGACGCAAGAATTAAGAATGAATGGCTTCACGGTTGAAACCGAATATTTAGGAAGAGGCTTAAAAGGTCAATTCAAGCAAGCGGATCGTTTACAAAGTAAATATTTACTTCTTTTAAATTCGGACGATTTAAAAGAAAATGTCGTAACCGTTAAAAACAATAAAACCAAAGAAGAAGAAAAAATTGATTTAGATTATCTGATTTATTATTTAGATGAACATTTAGAAGAAGAGGAACATCTTCATTTAGGACACGATGGATACGAATATCATGAAGATATGGACGATGAGGAGGATGACGAATAATGAAAACAACCAATAATGGAAGTTTTACCATTCAAGATGTAGGTAAGAAAGAAACGTTTTATGGATGGGTTCAAAAGAAACGAAATTTAGGAGGACTCATCTTTATTGATTTACGAGATCGTTCTGGAATCATTCAATTAGTTGTACGTCCTGAAAATAAAAATTATGAATTAGCAGAATCGCTTCGAAGTGAATACGTGTTAAAAGTCGAAGGTGAAATAGCTGAACGTGAAAATAAAAATACGAATCTTGCTACAGGAGAAATTGAAGTCATGGTTGAAAAACTAACGGTTCTAAATACCTCAAAAGATTTGCCTTTTGAAATTAAAAATGATACTACCGCGTTAGAAGATACGCGTCTTAAATATCGTTATTTGGATTTAAGAAGAGATACACTAAAAGAAAAATTAATAACGCGTTCTAAAATCATGCAAATTACTCGTAATTATTTAGTGGAGCATGAATTTATTGAAATTGAAACTCCTGTTTTAGGAAGAAGTACCCCAGAAGGAGCAAGGGATTATTTAGTTCCATCTCGTGTAAGCAAAGGATCTTTTTATGCCCTTCCTCAATCACCTCAATTATATAAGCAACTTTTAATGATTTCAGGTATGGAAAGATATTTTCAAATTGCCAAGTGTTTCCGTGATGAAGATTTAAGAAGTGATCGTCAACCAGAATTTACCCAAATCGATTTAGAAATGAGTTTTGTAGAACCCGAAGATGTAATGACGTTAATGGAAGGACTACTTGCTAAAATGTGGAAAGAAATCAAAGGGGTAACCCTCACTACACCTTTTCCTAGAATAAAATGGGATGAAGCTTTTGATATCTATGGAAGTGACAAACCGGATTTAAGATTTGATTTAAAGATTCAAGATATTACGGGCGTTTTTAAGAATACAAACTTTGGCTTATTTCAATCGGTTTTAGAAAACAAAGGAATGATTAACTGTCTCGTTATTAAAAACAAAGCGAATGACTTTTCAAGAAAAGATTTAGATAAATTAGCTGACGTTGTTAAGACCTATCAAGCGAAAGGACTCTATTATCTTAAAATGACGGATGGTGCCCTAAACGGTAGCATCATCAAGAATGTAACCGAAGAAGAAGGAAAGACTTTAATTCAACAATTAAATTTGGAAGAAAACGACTTAGTTTTAATCGTTGCCGATAACAGGAAGATTACGAAAACGGCTTTAGGTGAATTACGAAGAAAATTAGGAAAAGATTTGGGACTTATCGATGAAAGTAAAGATGCTCTTCTTTGGGTAACCGATTTTCCACTTTTTGAATATAGTGAGACCGAAGGAAGATTTATGGCGATGCATCATCCATTTACAGCACCTCTTGAAGAAAGTATTCCAAAACTACTAACAGATAAAGCTTCTTGCTATGCAAAAGCCTATGATATTGTTATCAATGGCTATGAAGCAGGAGGAGGAAGTATTCGTATCCACGATCATGAAACTCAAAGCAAGATGTTTGAAGCCTTAGGATTTACGGAAGAATCGGCCAAGGAACAGTTTGGTTTCTTCTTAGAGGCCTTTGACTATGGAGCTCCTCCTCATGGTGGACTTGCTTTTGGACTCGATCGTTTAGTAATGCTTCTTACTGGTACGGAAAATATAAGAGATGTTATTGCTTTTCCAAAGACGGCAAGTGCATCTGACCTTATGACCGATGCTCCTAATGTAGTTGAAGAAAAACAATTAAAGGAATTAGCCATTCAAGTAGAAAAATAAAAGCGATGATTCGCTTTTTTTCTTGCAATCTATTTTTCCATCTTCTATAATAAAAATTATGATGAGGTGGTGAAATAGAAAATGGCAACATTAACTTTATTAACAGAAAAAGAGATTTCATCACTCGAAGTTTTAAAAGATTATGGTAGATTAATTTCCATAACTGATCTTGCTATTGCAAGTGGAGCCTATGTAAATAACTATGTCACCTTAGAAAGCGATTCTTCGCTTATAGGAAGATGTGGTACTTATTTTACTTCTACTTTTCAAGATCCTAAATTTATTAAAATAGTAGAAGTAACTGGAAGAATAGATACCTCGTTACCCAACTTTGCAAATATATGTATTAGACCAATTATAAAAGACATAAAAGATAAAGAACAAATTTTTTCTAAGTGTTATGAAAAATGCGAAAATGTATTAGAAGTTTTGTATCAAGAATATCCCCAAAATTTAGCATCTAAAGAAATGATTTCTATGTTGGAAGAATTTTATCAAGCAGATTTATTAGATAAAACAGGAAAAGTCTATACCTTTAATGGATGTCAAAAAAATCGTATGTACTTCCCAGTTGAATTGGTATCATATCCCGAATATATATTAGAAGATAAAAAATATATTCGTTATATTTCTCAGGGTGAGTATTTCAAGTTTAAATTATCTGATGGCAAAATATACCACAACGATGAACCTATTTGGATTGAAGTTAGTCCTATCCCTTGGCTCATCGATATTGATACTGAATATCTTATTTCAACCAAAGGATTATTATCTGGTTTTAGATTTCATGATGAAAGTTATAAAGGCGATTTTGAAAGTAGTGAAATCAAACAATTTTTAAACAATTATATGACTCCTCAAATAACAGGAAAAGTTTATCAAAAGAAATTAAAATAGTATACTAAAAGAATATTCTATATGTACAGCATGGAATATTTTTTTATGTCAAAAAATGTCAAGTTTATATTTTGTTACAAAAAAGTTAACAAAAGGTTGACCTGGGGGGGGGTAGTTTTATAATAGAACTAGATAAATAATAAAGGAGAGATTAAATTATGGAAGAAAAAAGAGATAAGAAAGGATTAATAGCCGTTTGTCTACTTGTATTAAGTTTAGTTTTAATAACGGTAGGAACAACTTTTGCTTTCTTTCAGTATTCAAGACAAGGAACAACAGAGAATACCTTACATACAGGAACATTAACCTTTGTTTATGATGAAACAAGAGCAGAAAAGAATGGAGTAAATTTAACGAATGCATTTCCAACAAGTGATGATAAAGGAACAAAATTAGATAAAACAGGAGAAGGAGTATTCGATTTTGATATCAAAGCAACAACACAAGGAGCAGATATCAATTATGAAATTTATCTAACCAAAGAAGAGGGATCTACTTTACCAGAATATGCCGTAAAAACTTATTTAACAAGAGTAACGAATACAGAGGGATTAGAAAGTGAAGAGCCAGTAAGCGATACTCTTAATAGTCAAGGCATTAATTTATATAATAAATTAAAAATGAGTCAGGTACCTGTATTAGAAGGAAAAGAAGGAAGGACTTTATATCAAGGAACGGTAGTAGCGGGAAAAGAGAATTATAGTGAAACGTATCGGTTTAGAATGTGGATAGATGAAGAAGCAGATAAAGTAGTAAATGGGTCATGGAAGTATAATGGTAAGAGTTTTTCTGTAAGAGTAAATGTATATGCACAAAATGGAGAATTATTAGAACCAGGAGAACCAGCAATATACAAAGATGAAAGTGGAGCCAATTCACCAGATTTAGTGGAAGGATTAATACCGGTATATTATAGAAATGGAGAATGGAGAAAAGCAGACTTATATAAAGATTGGTATGATTACGATATTCAAGAATGGGCAAATGCAGTAACGATAGGATTAGATGCGGATGGAGTAAATACAACAACAAGAAAGAAATATCAAGATGCAGAACCAGGAACAGTAATTGATATGAATGATATCAACACGATGTGGGTATGGATCCCAAGATATGAATACATGTTTACCGATTTAGGAGAAGATTATGCAGGAGGGACCAAGGAGCAACCAGGAGAAATAAAGTCAACTTTATAAGCGAAAAAAGTACGAATGTGAGTGATGAAGATAATTATATAATGCATCCAGCCTTTGATTTTGGAGGAGAAGAATTAGAAGGCTTCTGGTATGGAAAGTTTGAAACAAGTAGTAAAGATACATGTAATGCAACAACTCGTTCAGTGGATGACGCCTGTGATTTAGAAACATTAATTCCAGAAATAAAACCAGGAGTAACCTCATGGAGCGGAATCCGAGTATCAACAGCTTTCACAGTATCACAAAATATGAAAACAAAACAAAATGAATATGGATTCAATGGTGAAAGTATCGATACCCATATGAGTAAGAATAGTGAATGGGGAGCAGTTGCCTACTTATCTCAAAGTAAGTATGGAAAATACGGAAATAGTAATTACGGAGCTGATGAAAAAGAAGTATATATCAATAACTGTTCTCAATATTCAACAGGAATAGCGGGAGATACATCTGATGCTAGTAGAAATGATGGCGAGTGTACTAACACTTATGAAACAGAAAGAGGACAAAAAGCATCAACGACCGGAAATATTACAGGAGTATATGATATGGTTGGTGGATCATATGAATATGTCATGGGTGTAAGAGATGATGGAAATGGCCAACCAAGCATTGGCAGAAGTGCATCGGAAAATTCAGGATTTGATGGAAAATTAGGTGATGGTTCACAATATAGTGGAAGGGCGTTACCAGAAGAAAAATATTATGATTTATACAATCCAACTGATACAACAAATTCTACTACAAGTGCAGCAACCTCATGTGATGGAGAAGTATGTTATGGACATGCATTATCAGAAACAGTAGGCTGGTACGATGATAATCAAGGAAATCCGTCCCTTTCGTGGTCGTGGTTACTACGCGGCGAAGCTTACTCTTCTGGCACGATTGCGGGTGTGTTTGCGTCGGGTAATCAGAACGGTATGGCGATATTAGGCTGCACTTTCCGCCTTGTTCTTGCTAGTGTTAAGTCGCAATAATAACTATAAATTTAACAAAATTATCGAAAACAATTGACAAATAGGAATATTTTTGGTATAAAAGTAATGAATTAAAGAAGAGGAAAGCGATGTATCCATCCACCTGATTGCGAGTAGCGATAGGTAAAGAGCCGCGGTGTAATCTCACAGAAGATATACACTCTTTGTGCGCGAGGTGGATACGATTGTATCCACTTTTTAGTTTAATTGGAGGTGTTTTGTATAGCAAATACAAAGAATAATTTGTTGATTAATGAACAAATTAGAGCAAGTCAAGTATTAGTCATTGGACCAAATGGAGAACAAGTAGGAGTTAAACCTTTACAAGATGCACTTACCTTAGCAAGTTATGCAGGACTCGACTTAGTACTCATGAATCCAAATGGGAATCCACCCGTTTGTAAAGTAATGGACTACAATAAGTATCGTTACGAAAAACAAAAGAAAGAAAAAGAAGCGCTTAAGAAACAAAAAGCATCGAACTTAGAGACAAAAGAATTTCGTCTTTCAAGTGTCATCGATGTAGGAGATTTTGAAACCAAGATCAATCAAGTAACCAAATACTTGACCAAAGGAAACAAAATCAAAATGACTATTCGCTTCAAAGGAAGACAAATGGCTCATACCGAATTAGGACAGGATGTGTTGGTGAAGTTTGCAAATCGCTTAGAAGATATTGCAGTGATTGAGCAAACACCAAAACTAGATGGAAGAACAATGACCATGCTTTTAGCACCCAAAAAAGAAAAATAGGAGGATTATATCATGGGAAAATTAAAAACTCATAAAGGATTAAAAAAAGTCGTTAATAAAAGACAAAGCGGATCTATAACGATTGGTCATCCTGGAAGTCGTCATAACACAGGAAGTAAGTCAGCTAAGGCAAACCGTAACTATAGAACATGGAACGGTGTTAGTAAAGCTGATCAAAACCGCTTAAAGAACATTATCTAGAAGTTTAGGAGGGAAATAATATGGCAAGAGTTAAAAATGGAGCAACAACAAAAGCTCGTCATAAAAAAGTATTAAAACAAGCAAAAGGTTACTTTGGAAGTAAACATCGTCTATATAAGAGTGCAAAAGAACAATTAATGCATTCTGGACAATATGCTTTCCGTGACCGTAAACAAAAGAAGAGAAACTTTAGAAAGTTATGGATTACGCGTATTAATGCAGCATGCCGTAACAACGATATTAGTTATTCAAGATTTATTGAAGGACTAAATAAAGCAGGTGTTGAAATCAACCGTAAAATGCTTTCTGAAATCGCTATTAGTGATGAAAAGGCATTTAGCGAAATCGTTAAAGTAGCTAAAGATGGTTTAGCTGGAAAAGTAACAAAACAAGAAGTAAGTGCAGCTAAAAAAGAAGAGAAGAAAGTAGTTAAAGAAGAAAAGGCTGAAAAAGAAGAAAAGAAACCTGCAAAGAAAAATGCTAAAGATTATACTTCAATGACCGTTGCAGAATTAAAAGAAGCAGCTAAAAAGAAAAAAATTGAAGGTTATACTTCAATGAAAAAACAAGAATTAATCGATGCTTTAAACAAATAAAAAATAAACATATTAATGAATTGATCAATCGAGTGCCCTAGTGGTGATTGGTTTTAGAAATTAATAAGTGAGATAACGAAAAGGAGAAAAATATTATGGCAGTAGTGTCAATGAATTATTTATTAGAAGCAGGTGTTCACTTTGGACACCAAAAGAGAAGATGGAACCCTAAGATGGGTGAATACATCTATACTTCAAGAGATGATATTTATATTATCGATTTACAAAAGACCGCTAAGAAATTAGAGGAAGCTTATGAAGCAATGAAAGCCATTGCCGAAAATCAAGGAAAGATTCTTTTTGTAGGAACCAAGAAACAAGCACAAGAAGCTATGGAAGAATCTGCTACTCGTACCGAAATGTATTTCGTTAATGAACGTTGGTTAGGGGGAACTTTAACAAACTTCAAGACAATTAAATCAAGAGTTCGTCGTATGGAAGAAATCGAAGAGATGGAAAAGAACGGAACTTTTGAAGTACTTCCTAAGAAAGAAGTTATCAAGATTCGTAAAGAATACGATAAATTATATCGTAACTTACGTGGAATTCGTGATATGAAGAAGTTACCAGATGCAATGGTAATTGTTGATCCACGTAAAGAAGAAATTGCGATTAAAGAAGCAAGAATTTTAGGTATCCCAGTATTTGGTGTAGTGGATACCAACTGTGATCCTGATATGGTAGATTACGTCATTCCTGGTAATGATGATGCCGTACGTTCTGTTAAATTAATGATTGGTGTATTAACCAATGCCATTGCGGAAGTAAATGGAAACGAAGTCATTGATTACTTAACCGAAGAAGATCGTGCTAAGAGTGAAAAGAAAGAAAAAGAAGAAACCATGGATACGCTTCTTAAAGAGGAAAAAGAAGCTCCTGCAAAAGAAGTAAAAGAAGAAGTTAAAGAAGAAAAAACTGCTCCTAAAAAAGAAGAAAAGCCTGTAAAAGAAGAGAAACCTGCTAAGAAAGAGACAAAGGAAGAAAAAGTTGATTTAGCTAGTCTTACTGTAGCTGATTTAAAGAAAATGGCTAAAGAAAAAGGATTAGAAGGTTATACTTCCATGAAAAAACAAGAATTAATCGATGCTTTAAATAAATAAGAATAAGGAGGATACTATGTTTAGTGCAAATGATGTAAAAGCGTTACGTGAAAGAACGGCTGCAGGTATGATGGAATGCAAAAAAGCCTTAGAAGCAACGAATGGTGATATGGAAAAAGCCATCGACTGGTTAAGAGAAAACGGAACCATTAAAGCTGCTAAAAAGCAAGGAAGAATTGCTGCTGAAGGACTTACGAAGATTTTAGAAAACGATCAAGCAGTTGCCATGGTAGAAGTGAATTCAGAAACGGATTTCGTTGCTAAGAATCCAGATTTCCAAGAAGCTGTAGAAAAGATTTGTAATGCAATTTTAAATTCGAATGTTACAACCATGGATGAAGCTTTAAAACTTACGATTGGATCAGACACCATTGAGTCATTCATGACCAATTTAACGGCAACTATTGGAGAAAAATTAAGTTTCAGAAGATTTGCTCGTATAGAAAAGAAAGAGGGACAAACGATTGGAACTTATTCGCATATGGGTGGAAGAATTGGTGTTATTATTGTCCTAGATGGTGGTAACGTTGAATGTGCTCGTGATATTGCAATGCATACTGCTGCAATGCGTCCTATGTATTTAACAAGAGACGACGTTGATAAAGAAGTACTTGATCGTGAAAGTACGGTTATTAAAGAACAAGCAATGAAAGAAGGAAAACCGGAAGAAATTGCCAATAAAATGGTTACAGGACGTCTTAATAAATTCTATAAAGAAATTTGTTTAAATGAACAAGATTTCGTTAAGAACGGAGATATTACGATTGAAGCTTTCGCTAAACAAAACAATGCAACGGTTGCTTCGATGACTCGTTTTGAAGTAGGAGAAGGAATCGAAAAGAAACAAGAAGATTTTGCAAGCGAAGTTATGAGCCAATTAAATGGATAAGAGCATTAAGCTCTTTTTTCTTTATTTTGTGCTTGAAAAAGCGTATAAAACTAAGTACAATAATAGTATAAAGAGGAGAGAAGAAAATGAACGAAAACATTTTAGAAAGTGCCGAAAGCAAAATGATGTTATCACTTGATAATTTAGATAAACGTTTTGCAACCGTACGTGCTGGAAGAGCAAACCCCAATGTACTAGATGGTATTATGGTGGAGTATTATGGTAATATGACACCGTTAAAACAACTTGCTATGATTTCGATTCCAGAAGCAAGACAACTTTTAATTAAACCGTTTGATAAAACCTGTTTATCGGGAATTGAAAAAGCGATTCAATCTTCCAACTTAGGTCTTGTTCCTAATAACGATGGAGAAACGATTCGTATTGTTATTCCAGCCCTTACTGAAGAGCGAAGAAAAGAATTAAGTAAACAAGTAAAAGCGCTTGCCGAAGAAGCCAAAGTAGCCATTCGTAACATTCGCCAAGATGCGATGAAAGAAATCGATAAAACGATTACCGCCGAAGATGAAAAAAAGGCAAAAGAAAAAGAAGTACAAAATTTAACCGATGAATACAACAAGCAAGTTGATTCCAAATTAAAAGAAAAAGAAGATGAATTAATGACCGTATAAAAATTTTAAAGAACACAAAAAAAGTGTTCTTTTTTTTGTCAATTTATGATATTATTAAGATAATACGGAGGATGATAAAATGAATAATAACTTTTTGGGTCTTATCATGTCAGTTATTTATATCGTCGTTGTGGTTGGACTCGCTTCTTTTTGCTACAAAAAGAAAAAATTTACGGTGAATGAAAGTAGAAGTTTCATTCATATTGGTCTATGCAACTGGTGGTTGATTGCTTGGATCTATTTTGATAATTATTGGATTGCAAGCATTGTACCTTTATTTTTACTCATTTTTAATATTTTAAATTACAGATTTCATTTGGTACCAGGAATTGAGAATGTTTCTAAGAACAAACGTCATTTAGGTTCGATTTGGTATTCTCTTGCACTATTATTACTAACGTTTGTCTTTTTTCAAAACAAAGTTTATATGTATATTGGTGCGATTTCTATTCTTAGTTTAGGTTATGGTGATGGACTTGCAACATTAATTGGAGATTACTTTGGTAAACATAAATTTGGTGTTCGAAATAAATCGGCTGAAGGAAGTTTCACCATGTTATTTATTACCTTCTTACTTATCACGATTTTACTTCAAAACGTATTTCCAACGGAAGTTGTTGCTTCATATGCTTTATATATTTCAGTATTTGCAACTTTAGTTGAATTATTTGCTCCAGGTGGAACGGATAATTTACTTGTTCCATTACTTACGGCAGGGTACACCTATTTGTTAGTTCGGTATAGTTGGTTTATGCCGATTGCTCTTAGTTTTACTACAACCAGTATCATTATCTATATTGTTCTATTAACGAGGAAATTAACCCCTGCAGCATCGTTCTGGTCGATTATTTTAGGAACAGCCGTTTATGTTTTAGCAGGACCGGTTCCTTATGCCTGCGTTTTGTTATTCTATTTAACTTCAATTATGATTGAACATGGTCATAAAAAACCTTTATCCGAAAAACAACGGAATCTAACTCAAGTAGAAGAAGATAGTCTTGCTACCGTACTATTTGCCATCATGTATTACTTTACGGGAAGTGAAGCTGCACTTGTTGCCGTATTTGTATCGATTGCAGGAGCTACCTCAGATACATGGAGTAGTGGACTTGGGTATTACTCAAAAGAAAAAGTACGTTCTATTTTAACGGGTAAACCACTTCCAAAAGGCGAAAGTGGTGGAGTTACTCAATTAGGTACCATGGGAGCTTTCCTAGGAAGTTTATTAATTGCTTTATTTAGCTTATTAATGCCTGGTGGCAATCTTCTTTTAAGATTTATCCTTGTTCTAGGATTTGGCTTCTTTACTTCCATTATCGATAGTATTTTTGGAGTCTTCCTTCAAGTTAAATACTATGATGAAGCAAAAGGATTAGTTTTAGAAAAACGTCCAAAGAATATGAAAGGAATTAAAAAGATTTCAGGATATCCTTTCTTAACCAATGGAATGGTGAACTTTGTAACCGTAATGATGGGCTCCGTTCTATCGGCAATTGTTTCAATATTCTTGTTCTAAAAAGGAACGTTTGGAGAAATCCAAGCGTTTTTCTTATGAAAAAAAGGTATATTTCTACACCAAAAAATGGTATAGTATAGATAGAAGGAAGGGATTTTCATGATGCGTCGTAATAAAGAAGAATTAGATACCAAACAATTAAATGATGTGATTCATTTATCCCGAAGTATTTTAAAAATTGTTTTTATTTTAATTGTTGCTTTATTAATTTATATTGTGACAAGCCTTATTAGAACTTGGAATGTTATTGGATTTATTAAAACAATTCTATCGATTCTATCACCGTTATTTATCGGTTTAATTATTGCGTGGTTGTTTGATCCTATTGTCTCATGGCTCAATACCAAAGGAGTGAACCGAATTTTAGGAACCATCTTTGTCTTCTTTGTTTTATTATCGGGAATTGCTTTATTAATCTATTTAATTTATCCTTCTTTTACAACGCAAATCAATGAAATTGCCTATTCCATTCCATCGCTTATCAACGAAGGAAAAAATGCGATCGACCGTTTATTCAATCACTTAACTTCAATGAGTGGTTATAACTTAAATGATATCAAGATGCAAATCTTTGATTCAATGAATCAGATTGGAACCAATCTTACCACCTCACTTCCTACTATGACCGTTAGTTTTCTTACGTCTTTAATCGAAGGTGGCGTACAATTAGTCTTTGGTTTAATTATAGGCTTTTATATGTTGTTTGATTTCCATAATGTACGAAAACATCTCTTTACGCTTATTCCTAGAAAATATCATAAAGAGGCAACAAAATTACTCGATCAATTAAATAAAATCTTACATAATTTTATTGCCGGAACCTTTCTTATTGCCGGAATCTTATTTGTTTTTCAATCGATCGGATTAACGCTTGCTGGAATGAGAGCACCATTAGTTTTTGGACTCTTCTGTGCGATTACCAATATTATTCCTTATATTGGACCTTGGATTGGAGGAATTCCGGTGGTTCTAGTGGGACTTTCAATCAGTCCAACAGTAGGTGTTTTATCCTTTATTTCTGTCTTTGTATCTCAAACGTTGGAAAATTATTTTCTACAACCGATTGTCATGGGCAAGACCATGAAATTACATCCTGTGACGATCATGATTGGCTTATTGCTTTTTGGCTATTACTTTGGTATAATAGGAATGATTGTTGCAACACCAATTATCTCAATCGGAAAACTCTTATTTCAGTTCTTTGATGAGAAATATGGATTTACAACAAAGATTAAAAAAGGATCACAAATAGTAGAATACGATGAAGAAGTAGAGTAGTAGAGCACTTCTTTTATAGAGAGCAAAAGAAGGTGGAACTTTTGCAAAGAGACTTTACGAACGCAGACTTTGGAGTGGATTTATCCCGGTTATGTGCCGTTATCAAGAAATTAAGATCTAATTAGGATGGTACCGTGCTCTCTAAGCACTCCTATTTAGGTCTTTTCTTTGCAAGAAAGGGTGATGTTATGAAAGTCTATTTGATTAGTGGGAAAGCAGAACATGGTAAAGATACGTGTGGTAAGTTTTTAAAGAAATATTACGAATTAAGAGGCGAAAAGGCTTGCATTTTGCATTTTAGTTCCTATTTGAAACACTACGCTATGGATTATTTTGGATGGGATCCTACGACTGAAGAAAAACCCCGAGAACTTTTACAAAAACTAGGGCAAGAAATCATTCGCGAAAAATTAAACAAGCCTTACTTTTTAATTGATAGAACTTGTGAAGATATCGAAATACTAGCGCATTTCTTTGATGTTTTCTTGATCACGGATGTAAGACTTCCGATTGAAATAGACACCCTTAAAAAAAGATTTAAAGATGTAGTGAGCCTTCATGTCAATAGACCAGGATACGTTCAAAAGAACTTAAATGTAGACGAAAGACAGCACTTAACTGAAAATGCCTTAGAGAATTATCAAGGATTTGATTATATCGTTCAAAACACCACCTTAGAAAAACTAGACAAGGAAATGGAAAATATTGTTAGAAAAGAGGAGTATAAAGATGAAAAAAATGACGAGTACCGAAATTAGAAATATGTGGTATCGTTTCTTCGAAGAGAAGGGACATGAAAAGATGGAAAGTGCTCCGTTGATACCGATGGACGATGATTCTTTGTTATGGATTAATGCCGGTGTTACTCCTTTAAAAAAATATTTCGATGGAACGGTCATTCCCGATAACAAGAGAATTGTAAACATACAAAAATGTATTCGTACGAACGATATTGAAAATGTAGGAAAAACAGCACGTCATCAAACTTTCTTTGAAATGATGGGGAACTTTTCGATTGGGGACTATTTTAAAGAAGAGGCCATTGCTTTTGCTTATGAACTTTTAACCAGTGAAAAGTGGTTTGCTATTCCTAAAGATAAACTTTATGTAACCGTTTATACAGGGGACTCTAAAGCAAAAGAAGAATGGATGAAACAAGGATTAGAGGAAAGTCATATCGTTCCCCTAGAAGGAAACTTTTGGGAAATTGGAGAAGGTCCATGCGGCCCCGATAGTGAAATTTTCTATGATCGTGGTGAAAAGTATGATCCAAATAATAATGCTTTAGAAAAGTTTAAAAATGATGAAGAACAAGATCGTTATGTTGAAATATGGAACAATGTTTTTAGTCAATACAATGCCAAAAAAGGGCAAAAAAGAGAAGAGTATCAAGAACTTCCACATAAAAACATCGATACCGGAGCAGGTCTTGAACGTTGGGCATGTATATTCCAAGGAGTCGATTCCAACTTTGATACCGATTTATTTACACCGATTATTGACCACATTGAAAAACTAAGTGGAGTGCTCTATAATGGAGAAATGGCTTTCAAAGTCATTGCCGATCATATCAGAGCTATTACCATGGCTTTATCCGATGGAGCCGTATTTGAAAATGTAGGACGAGGCTACGTTTTAAGACGTCTTTTAAGAAGAAGTGTTCGCTTTGGTAAAAAGTTAGGTATTACCGAACCATTCATGTATAAATTAGCTAATACCGTCGTTGATAACATGAAAGAAAGTTATCCTGCTCTGGAAACTACCAAAGGCTATGTTTCTACCTTAATCTATGAAGAAGAAGAACTTTTCCATAAGACGTTAGCACAAGGGGAAAGAAGATTATACGAATTAATGGATGAATCTAAGGATAAAACCATTTCGGGAATGGATGCTTTTAAACTTTACGATACCTATGGTTTTCCTTTTGAATTAACACTTGAATATCTTGAAGAACGAGGCTTTACAACTTCTAAAGAAGAATTTGATTCGTACATGGAGGAACAAAAGAAACTTGCCAAGACCAATCGTAAACAAGAAGCCAATATGCATCTACAAAACGAACAGTTATTGAATTTAGAAATTCCATCGACCTTTTTATACAATAAATATAAGAACAAAGGAAAGATTCTCTATATTTTAAATCAAGATAAGAAAGTATCTTCTCTCAAAAAAGAAGGGTATGTAGTCGTTGATAAAACCTGTTTTTATGCGACCAGTGGAGGACAAGTAGCGGATACCGGAATGATGATTGGAAAAGATTTTAAAGCACGTGTTTTAGATGTTGAGAAAGCCCCAAATGGACAACATTTACATAAAGTAAAAATTCTAGACGGTGAAATGAAATTAAACGACGAAGTAGAACTTCTTGTCGATATGGATAGACGTCGTAATATTGAAGCGAACCACAGTTCTGTCCATCTATTACAGTACGCCTTACAACAAGTGATTTCAGATCGTATTCACCAAGCAGGTAGCTATGTCGATGACGAAGGAGCAAGATTTGACTTCACTTATACTGGAAAACTACTTGATAATGATTTAATTGAAGTCGAACAACAAGTAAACGACATTATTCAAGGTCAATATGAAACGAATACTGAAGTCATGGATAAGGAAGAAGCGAAGAAAACAGGTGCCATGGCTTTGTTCAATGAAAAGTATGGTGATAAAGTAAGAGTGGTTACCATTGCTGACTCTAAAGAACTTTGTGGTGGAACGCACGTTAAAAATACAAGAGATATCAAACGGTTTGCTATCAAGGGAGCCGAAAGTAAAGGAAGCAATGTTTATCGTATTGAAATCGTTACGAAAGATAAAATTGAAAAAGCTTTATTCGAAGCCATTAAACCTTATAACGATGAAATGGTTAAACTCTTAATGAAAGCTAAGGATATTATGTTAAGAGCCAAAGAAGAAGGAATAACTCTAAATTTTGATGTCGAAATCAATAACGATACTCCAACTTCTTATAAAGATATTATCTTTAATCGAAACGAACTATCCTATATTCAAAGCGAAGTAAAAGAATTAGAAAAGAAATATCAAGCATTAAAACAGGAAAAAGCTTTAGATGATTTAGCGGAATATTTAGATGCTGTGGAAGAGATCAATGGTAACAAAGCTCTTTTACTTAAACTTGAAAATAAAGATAGCAAAGTATTAAAAGAAGTGGTAGACGATTTATTAAATCGAATTAGTAAAGGTTTTATCTTCCTTGCTAATGTTCAAGGGCCTGAAAAAGTAGGCTTTATTGCTCGTAGTAACATTGCATTAAGTGCCGGCGAAATGGTTAAGATGGCTTCCACTAAATCTCTTGGAAATGGTGGAGGAAGTCCTACCTTCGCGCAAGGTGCTGGGAAAACAGATAAGTATTTAGAAGAAATATTTGATGAAATTAGAACACAATTAAAGTAGGTGATGTAGATGGAGACCCTTTATCTTTTAGAAGAAGAAAATGCTTTTCTAACCCAAAACTATATCGAACGCTTAAAAAAAGAAAATTCCGAATATGAAATAATTCGCTATAATGATAAAGAAATTTCTTTTTCTAAAGTGCTTGAGGATTTGGATACCTACAATTTATTTTCATCTCACAAGATGGTGGTCTTTATGAATCCTGCTTTTTTACTGGGAGAAAGCAATAAAGAAGAAACTGTTCTTTTTGAAAAATATTTGGAAAATCCAAATAAAGAAAATACGCTTATAATCGTTGCTAGTAAATTAGATGACCGCAAAAAGATAGTTAAATTGCTCCGCTCTAAAGCCGTTGTTCCCAATCTTACCATTCGTCCTTTTGAATTTGCGAAGAATACTTTTAAAGGCTATGAAATCGATGATAGTACCATTCGTTATTTATTAGATTTTTGTAAAGAAAACTATGAAAAATTAACGAACGAGATAGAAAAATTAAAACTTTATTGCTACGATGCTAGAAAAATAACGAAAAAAGAAATCGATGATGTTGTAGATCGCTATTTAGATGATTCCATCTTTGATTTAGTTGATAGTATTGTAAATAAGAAAAAAGATAAAGCTTATTTTATCTACGATGAACTTCTTTCTCATAACGAAGAGCCTTTAAAAATACTCATCATGGTGGCCAATCAATTTCGACTTCTCTATCAAGTAAAAGTATTAGCGAACGAAAAATATACTGAAAACGAAATAGCAAACTTTTTGAAGGTACATCCCTATAGAGTAAAATTAGCCAAAGAAAAGAGCTTTGTTTATTCTTTAGATGAACTATTAAATCATTTACTTTCCCTAGCTCAATTAGATGAAGATTTAAAAATGGGAAAAATGTATCCTAAAATTGGTTTTGAACTTTTTATT
Organism: uncultured Bacilli bacterium; assembly: GCA_947623935.1. Taxonomy (GTDB): domain Bacteria; phylum Bacillota_I; class Bacilli_A; order RF39; family UBA660; genus Faecenecus. Next base: position 21,665 of record CANQIE010000013.1, read on the forward strand.
AACAGCTTGTAATCGGAAGTTTTTATTGACAAACTTCCTTTTTTATGCTATTATAAAGACCAATTTTAAAGAGGGATTTGTTATGGATTGGGAAAATAATTTTTATTTATGTCAAGCCTTTTTAAAACGTTGTGATGAAGAATTGTTAAAAATTGAAAAAGAGATCAAAGAAAGAAATAATCTTTTTCAAACGAGAAAAAACCGAGAACAGGTTTTACAAACCTATTTAAATAGCTTAAATGAAGATAAGAAAGATTATATTGATTACAATGCTTTAAAAGAAAAAAAAGAACAGTTAAACCGTTGGAAAAAAAGCACCTTTATAGGTTCTTTAGTTTTAATACTGATTTCGGGTATAGCAAGTTCCTATATTGTATGTCTTTTGGGAGGTCTATCTTTTGTTGCTTCAAGTGTATTTAATATAATGTCAAAGAAAATGAATCAGATGATTACTTCCCATAAAGATTTTTCCGATAACTCTGAAGAGGATTATAATGAGCAAATTGCGCTCGTTCAAAAAGAAATAGAAGATAATCAAAAAGATATGACTATGGATACCGATCGGGTGACTCATCTAAACAATGATAAAAAGGCCATTATGGAAGGTAAAATGAAAATGCAAGAACATATTAAAAGAGCTTTCCCTTATACCAATACGAATTCAGACTCTATAGAAAAAAGAGTTCCTGTTAAAAGAGAAGATAACCCTTTAATTAAAATTAATACTTATAGAAGAGGAAGGAATAAATAATGAATAGTGAAATAGCAAAGTTAGAAGAAGAAATACATGCGTTAGATGAAAAAATTAATAACTTAACAAGAGAACGTAATATGCTTGTATCTCACAATCAATATGTAGAATTAATGGCTACTACGCTTCAAAGAGCAAGTCTTATAGAAGATTTAAATAAAAAACAAAATGAGGTTCAATTAGCCGAAGAAAAAAGAACCAATCGCCTATTGGAAATCTCTTTTGAGTTTGGTCAATTAGTTCGAAGAAAACAAGATTTAGAAGAACAAAGAGATGAACTTTTAGCAAAAGATGTAAAACAATCTAGAGTATTAGAAAAAAAGTTTAAAACAAAGGATTAAACATTCTTTAAATAAGGATGTTTTTCTTTTCCAGATAAATTATTCTCATGTTATAATAGTAATTAGAAAGAGGAAAAAGTATGAAAGTAGGTATTTATACATTAGGATGCAAAGTAAATCTCTACGAAAGTGAATATGTTCGTAGTCTTTTAGAAAAAGCAAATTATGAAATAGCTTCCTTTGAAGATATCTGTGATGTTTATATTATTAATACTTGTACCGTTACCAATCAAAGCGATGCGAAAGATCGAAAAATCATTCGTAGTGCCATAAGACGTAATCCAGATGCTTGTATTGTGGTGATGGGCTGTTTTATCGAAGCGAATCAAGATTTAGAAATTCCGGGCGTCGATATTTATATTGGAAATAAAGATAAAGGAAAAGTAGTTGAGTTCATCGAAGAGTGGATGAAGAAAAGAGAAACGTTAAGAAAAAATTATAAAGGTAGAGATATTCCGTTTGAAGATATGGAGATTACTAAGTTTGAAGGAAGAACGAGAGCCTTCGTTAAGATTCAAGACGGATGTGATAACTTCTGTAGTTATTGTATTATCCCCTTTGTTCGAGGAAAATGTAGAAGTAAGGATTTTAAAAGCGTATTAGAAGAAATAAAAAATTTAGTCGAAAAAGGTTATCAAGAAATTGTTCTAACCGGAATTCATACGGGTAATTACGGAAGAGATATCGATACTGATTTTGCGCATTTATTAAAGGAAATTGTAAAGATTAAAGGTCTTTTCCGCCTTCGCATCTCATCGATTGAAATTACGGAATTAAATGAAGATGTGCTAGCAGTTTTAAAAAATTCAAATGTGATTGTAGATCATCTACATATTCCACTTCAAGCAGGATGCGATAAAATTTTAAAAAGCATGAACCGCAAATACGATAAAGCTTATTTTAAAAAGAAAGTAGAAGAGATTCGTTCGATTCGACCAACCATTTCTCTAACAACTGATATTATTGTAGGTTTTCCAGGAGAGACCGAAGAAGACTTTCTTGAAACCATGGATTTTGCAAAAGAAATACAGTTTGCCAAAATTCATGTTTTTCCCTATTCTAAACGTTCAGGTACCAAAGCGGCTATGATGTCTAATCAAGTTGATGAACGGGTTAAAAAAGAACGTGCTAAACGTTTAGGAGATTTATCAAAAGAACTAGAAGATACGTATTTAAAAAGTTTTATGGGTAAAAAAGTAGAAGTTTTAATTGAAACTAATCAAGAAGGATATAGTTATGGACATACATCTAATTACATGAAAGTAAAAGTAAAGGGAATTTATGCGTCAGAGACCATTCTATCTGTTACTATTCAATCGGTAGATAACGCTGTTTGTACTGGTGTGATAAAAGAAAAAGTAACGATTTAGTTTTTAGGAGGTAAAAAAGTATGTTTCCTTTTGATCCAAACTTAAATCCAGTTCATGAAATTAGCATCGATGTTGATGATTTTCCTGTGGTCATTCATCCTACTAAATTACGTGATTGTATCAAACTTCCATTAGGAATACAACTTGCTTTTAACAAGGATAATCTTATTATTAAACAGACACAATCCAATAATGAAATTCAAAAAAATAGCTCAAGCAAGAAAGCAATACATGTAATTAATTTGTATTTATCTGAAGAAACACTTACACGTCTTTCAATTAAAACAAAGCTAGGGAATGTTACTTTTCAAGGAACGGTAATTCCTCGTACAAAAATTGCCATTATTACCGAAAAAGGGATAATTACATTACGTGATTCTTCTTTCGACGAAGTTAAAATTAAAGGAAATTCTTTAAAATTAAATGTATGTGATATTGCTGTTCGAAATAAAACGTTATGTTCTTTTACAAATGGAAATTTAACTCTTAAAAAATTATCGTCACAGGTCTTTAAAAGTATGGGTAAAAAAGGAAAAGTTTCCATCGAAGAGCAATCAAATATTCATGAAATTGAAAATGATTTAGGAGAAGGAACTCTTCGCCTTAACCAAGTACGTTCTGATCGTATTAAATTAAAAATTAAAGAACAAGGTTACATTGAACTTTTTGATACACTTTTTGAAGTTTTACGTGCACGTACGAACGAAGGTTGTATTCGTACTATTTCTCCATCCAGAATTTATTGCGAACATATTGATTTAAGTTCAGATCAACCTTTAAAGGGACTGCTCCCTGAATATAAGAAAAACAACAAACAATGTATTTTAAGTAGTCAAAAAGGTCCCATCTTGTTCCAATAGACAGCAATTGTTGTCTTTTTTTTGGAAAAAAAATTAACAAAAAGTTGACGTGGGGGGGGGTAGCTTTATAATAGAAATAGATAAATAGTAAAAGGAGAAGTGATATCATGGAAGAGAAAAGGACTAAGAAAGAACTAGTTGCAGTTTGTTTACTTGTATTGAGTCTTATTTTAATTACAATAGGAACCACCTTTGCTTTCTTTCAGTATTCAAAACAAGGACAAATCGAAAATAAATTAGAATCAGGAACATTAACCTTTATTTATGATGAAAATAGAAAAGACAAAAATGGAGTAAGTCTGACGAATGCTTTTCCAATTTCTGATGAAGAAGGAACAAAACAAACAGGAACAGGCTTTTTTGAATTCCAAGTAAGATCGGAAGCAAAAGGGGCTTCTATCTATTATGAAATCTATTTAACAAAAGATAATAGTTCTACTTTACCAGAATATGCAGTAAAGACGTATTTAACAGAAGTAAGTGACACTGGAACTGAAACAGGAGTTTCTAATTCTTATACAAAAGAAGCAATCAATCTATATAGTGAGTTAGGAGAGAGTAAAGTTCCATCGATGTTAAAACAAGAAGTAATTGGAAAGACGTTATATCAAGGAAGTGTAAGTGAAGAAGAGATTACAAAGACATTCCGGTATAGAATGTGGGTAGATGAAGAAGCAAATCAAGTAAGAGGAGGAGAGTGGATTCATAATAATAAAACCTTTTCTGTAAAAGTAAATGTATATGCGCAAAACAATAGTATACCTGGGCCAACAGATCTAACTGAAATTTGTAATGATAGTAATGTCAATGAACCAAAGTTAGTAGATGGAATGATACCAGTATATTATGATTATGAAGAAGCAACCTGGAAGAAAGCGAATGCTAACACAGCCAATTGGTACAATTACTGTAATCAAGAATGGGCGAATGCAGTTACCGTAGTAGAGAAAACATCTAATGAAGAAAATGGCTATGATAGAGAAGATTATCTAAAAGCAGAACCTGGAACACCTATATTAATAGATGATATTAATACGATGTGGGTCTGGATACCAAGATATGAATACAATTATGTAAGTATAAAAAGTGCTGGAGGAGAGAAAAGCGAATGCTTACAAGGTGAAACAACATATGAATGCTATCTAAATCCAGGAGAAATAGAAATCAACTTTCTAAATGGAATTAATGATGCACCAAGTGATCCAACAAATTATAAAGTACATCCAGCGTTTACATTTGGAGAAGATGAATTAACAGGATTTTGGTATGGAAAATTTGAGACTAGTTCAAAAACAGAATGTACTGCAGTAACTTTTTCAGTAAATAAAGGCTGTGATTTAGAAACATTAATTCCACAAATAAAACCAAATGTAACCTCATGGAGAGGATTCCGAGTATCAACCGCGTTTACAGTATCTCAAAAAATGATGACTGATTATAAAACTGAATATGGATTTACTGGTGAAAATATGGATACGCATTTGAGTAAGAATAGTGAATGGGGAGCAGTTGCTTACTTATCACAAAGCAAATATGGAAAATATGGAAATAGTTTATATACCGGTGTTTATAAAGAAGTATATCAAAATAAATCAGACAGTTATCTAACAGGAAATAGTAACGGAACACCTAGCCAAGAGAGTTCTCGTGAAGAAGGTCAGTTTGCATATAATGATATGACCAATTTAGGTGAAGGGAAAGGTTTCTGTGGACCAGGTGCATCCACGACTGGAAATATCACTGGAATTTATGATATGAGTGGTGGAGCCTATGAAATTGTAATGAGTTCATTGGATGATGGGAACGGTAAGCCAAGAAGTGGCCAAAATGCATCACGTAATTCAGGATTTAAAGGATTGTTAGACGATGGGACCCTATTATCTAATGGAAAAGACTTACCAGAACCAAAATATTATGAATTATATACAAGTACGAATCTTAACTCCGATGATGCCAGTTTAAATGCAACAGCATGTGGGGGCGGAATATGTTACGGTCATGCCTTATCAGAGACCTTAGGATGGTATGCTGATCAGACTGCTTTTTTATATCCTACGAGGCCATGGCTCCGTCGAGGCGGGAACCTTATTGCCGGTGCGACTAGAGGAGTGTTTACTATTGGTACGCTGGAAGGGTGTTCAGCCTTCGACGATACTTTTCGCATTGTGCTTGTTCCGTAAAGTTCTTGATTAAGTTCAAGAACTTTTTCTTTTTTTAGTAAAAATAGCATTTCTCTGTTATAATATTTTTAGAGGAGTAAGAAATGGAAACATATATTAAAGGACAATATCGAAAAAGTATTTATGAAAATGAATCCGGTTATTGTATCGGACTTTTTAAAGTGAAAGAAACAAATGATGAAGATATTGAAATTTATATAGATCGAGTTCTTACTTTTACCGGTTACTTTTTTGAACTTAATACTGAAGATACGTATATTTTTTATGGCCATTTAGTAGAGCATGAACGGTATGGGGAACAGTTTCAAGTAACAAGATACGAACGTGTTTTACCGGAAGAAAAAGATAGTATAGTAGAGTTCCTATCGAGTGGACTCTTTAAAGGGATTGGTGAGAAAAAAGCCAAAAAAATCGTGGAAGCACTAGGGAAAGATACGTTGTCAATCATTTTAGAGTATCCTGAGAACTTACTTTTAGTACCTACCATTACTAAAAAACAAGCGGACATGTTACACGATACACTTTTAGAATATGAAGCTAGTTATAAAACTATTTTAGCCTTAAATGAACTTGGTTTTTCAACCAAAGATAGTATGCTTATATATCGAAAGTATCAAGAAAAGACTACTACCATTATTGAAGAAAATATTTATTTATTACTCGAAAAAATCGAAGATTTAGGATTTAAAAAAGTCGATCGTATTTGCTTATTACAGGGTTATAAAAAAGATGATCCAAGAAGAGTAAAAGCAAGCATTATTTATGTGATGGAAGAACTTTCCAATCGAATTGGCCATACCTATTTTTTAAATGGTGAAATCTACGGATACTTAATAAGTGTTTTACAAGTAGAAATCCCTATTGATGACTATGATAGGGCCATGAACGAGTTAGTACAAGACATGAAAGTTGTAGTGAGTGAAGATAAATACTATCTTATGAAGATGTATGAAGCCGAGAAAAAAGTAAGTGATCGTCTTCTATACTTAACAAAACAACAAGCAAATCATTATCCAGAAATAGATACAGACATTCACGAACTGGAAAAGAACTATGGTATTTCCTATAATCACGATCAAAAAGAAGCCATAAAAAAAGCCTTAGAAGAAAACATTTTAATTATTACTGGTGGTCCTGGTACAGGAAAAACAACGATTATTAAGGCCATCACTGAACTTTATAAAAAAAAGTATAAATTATCGTATGCCGATTTAATGGATCGTGTTGCCTTACTTGCTCCAACTGGACGTGCTTCGAAACGTATTAGTGAGTCGACCGTCATTAAAGCTGTAACCATTCATCGATTTTTAAAGTGGAATAAAGATACGAATCTTTTTGCGATTAATGAGTACAATAAAAGTGATGTAGAAATGGTTATTATCGATGAAGTGAGCATGGTTGATATTGTCCTTTTTGATCATCTTTTAAAAGGATTACATACGTCTTGTAAAATCATTTTAGTAGGAGATGATAATCAACTTCCTAGCGTTGGTCCTGGTCAAATTTTAAAAGATATGATTGAAAGTGATGCGCTTCCAGTTGTTAAATTAAATGAACTTTATAGGCAAAAAGAAGGAAGCAACATCATTTCACTTGCTTATCAAATTAATAATGATAACCTCGATTTTTCTATTTTTAATCAAGAAGAAGATTTAACCTTTTTAGATTGTAATGAATTTGGTTTAAGAGAAAACATTAAAGTATTAGTTGAAACGTATAAAGATTTAGACAATAAAAAGTTTCAAGTGTTGGCACCTATGTATAAGACGATTAATGGGATTGATAATTTAAATCTTGATTTACAAGCGATCTTAAATCCAAAAGATAAACGAAAAAAAGAATTACTTATTAATGGGGTTGTTTTTAGAGAAAATGATAAAGTAATACAATTAACCAATATGCCTGATGAAAATGTTTTTAATGGCGATATTGGAACCATTGTAGAAATTGAAAACGGAAGTAAGAAAAAAATTATAATTTCTTACGATGGACAAGAAGTCGAGTATAGTCCCTCTTCATTTAATAAGTTTAAACATGCATATGCCATATCGATTCATAAATCCCAAGGAAGTGAATTTGACTTTGTCGTTTTACCACTAGTTCAAAGTTACCACAAAATGCTCTATCGAAAACTGATCTATACCGCAGTTACTAGGGCTAAGAAAAAATTAATTCTTTTAGGGGATAAGAAATCACTTATGTTAGCGGTATCCAATAACCAAGTAGATTTAAGACGAACCACCTTAAAAGAAATGTTAAAAAAAAGTATAAAATAAAGCCTTTTTCTCATACTAAAAATGGTATTAATACCAGAATCATATTTTCGATATAAGAGGTGAAAGCAATGAGCAAAAAAGGTATGATGACAACGGGACTATCTTTAGTTGTTTTAGGTGCAATGGGATATGGTGCATGGATGATGTACAAAAACAAATATCCAAACAATGCTAAAGCACTTGAAAAGAATATGAACCGTATGAGCAAAAATGTCGCTAAAAGTATGGAAGATATGATGTAAGAATAGGCCTCTTTAGAGGTCTTTTTCTTTTGTCTTTTTATCTTGCATTTTGAATATGAAAACTTTATAATAAAAAGTTATCTAAAGAACATCTGGTAAAAGTCAATAGATAAAATTAAATAGATTTAGATATATTTTTAATATATTTAAATAAATTAG
>CANQIE010000014.1 GCA_947623935.1 uncultured Bacilli bacterium
TTTTTCCTTGATTTTAGAGAACTTTCAACTTAAAACTTATTTTTTCCTTTACCGTGACTTTATCTCTTAATTTAACGTGTACACTTTTTATTAGACAACTTCTATAGGGGGATAGATTATTCGGAGTTGTTATGCTAAAATAGATAAAATTATTATGCCGAGAACACTTTTGACAGCATTTGATTTATTTGTTTCCTTGGTGTCGTTTAATTATTTATTTTTCATTTTTGAAAAATGAATGATTATATGACTTTCATTTATTTCAAATAAATCAATCTGTCAACAAGGAAATTGGAATAATTATTTTATCGGAAAGGATGTGTTATTTATGGCTAAATCTTATTCTCGTAGTTTTAAAAAAATGGTTACTGAACTCATTATTATTCAAAAACATTCTACTATGAAAACGGCCGAGGAATTTAATGTTCCTCTCAAAACCGTTGAAAACTGGGTTACTGCTTTCAACAAAGATAATCATTGTTTTGATGAAGATTATATCTCTCCTCAAGAACAAATTGCTAAACTTGAAAAAGAGCTTAAAAAAGAAAGAGAAACTAACGAAATCTTAAAAAAAGCCGTGGCCTTCTTTGCAAAGGAAAAGTAGAAATCTTTCGTTTCATTATGCAAAATACGGATACCTTTTCCATTTCTTCTATGTGTAAAGTTTTAAATGTCTCTAGAGCTTCTTTCTATTATTACTTCTTTCATTCCAAATCCTCTAGTGATAAAGTCGAACTCCTTACTCGTATATCTAAAGTTTATTATGATTCCAAGCGCATTTATGGTGCCCCTAGAATTACAGCTGTTTTGTGCAAAGAAGGTCTTAAAATTTCAGTTAAAACAGTTGCTAAATATATGCGTATGTTAGGGATTAAAAGTATTGTTTCTATTAAGTTCCCTACTAAGAAAAATAAAATGTCTGATAAAGAAAAAGAAAGCATTCGTAATCTAATCAAAGGCCTTGATATTAATCATATTAATCAAGTTTGGACTACTGATATCACTTATGTTAAAACTAGAAAAGATGGTTGGGTTTATCTTTCTTCTATCATTGATCTTTATTCTAGAAGAGTTATTGCCTGGAATGTGGGTTATAACATGAAAAAAGAATTGGTTATCAAAACACTTAAATTGGCTTTTAAAGCACGTGGTAATCCAATTCATGTTATTGTTCATTCTGATAAAGGTTCTCAATATCGTTCTAATAATTTTAAACAATTAGTTGCTAAACATAATTGTTTATCTAGTTTTACCTCTTGGCATCATTCCTGTGATGAAAATGCTAATCAAGAATCTTTCCATGCTTCTCTTAAAAAAGAATGGCTTTATCAACAATCTTTTGATGATTTAGAAGATGCTCAAAGGGCTATTTTTGAGTACATAGAGGGTTTCTACAACCCTTCTCGTATCCATTCTTCTTTAGGGAATGTTTCTCCTATGGAGTTTGAATTTTCTTTTTCTCTTGCCTAGTTTTCTTATTTTCCCCCTCTTTTTTCTGTCTTACCTATTGACTTATGTCCCAAAAAGAATCGTAAAATTTTTATTTAACGTCACGTTTTTACTCTTACGAGACGTTACTTTTTAACTATCAAAGGGGAAAAGAAATAAATACAAGGACAAATTTATTTGTTTATCTTGACCCTTGTATTTTTTCTTTTCCCTTATATAATATTCTTGCAAATAAAGTTCTCCTTTATTTGTTATCTATCATAATATTTGTTATAATATAGCAAATCTATTATTTATTTGGCGAGAAGTTTCTTCTTTTCAAAAAAATTTTTTTAACTTCTCGTTCTTTTTGGATGTAATTTTTTATGTAATTTTCTCTGTTTTTCATCATTTCCTTTAAATTTTTCTAAATTTTTTTCTTTATTTTCTTTGATTTTAGAGAACTTTCAACTAAAAATTTATTTTTTCCCTTACCGTGACTTTATCTCTTAATTTAACGTGGTAAGCTAAAAGTAGACAATCAGAGGGGGTATGTAGACAATCGTTTATTTTATCTATACAATTATATTGATATATATACAATGAAAGGATGTGTATTTATGACTCATCAATATAGTCTTTCTCTTAAAAAGAAACTTTCTGAAGATATTTGTATTCGCCATACACAAAAAAAGCAACGTTTTATTGGTCGCTTTCTTCACCTATTTGTTCTAGTTCTTGATATTTTTGATATCGTTCCATTGCATTGACTTTGTTCTCTTCTAAGAGGTCTCGATATTTCTCCGGATTAATTTTCTTTAACATACGGTAACGATCTTCACCGGCAATAAATTCGTAATAACGGTTGAAATCAGCTTTGCTATCAAGATGGAATCTTCCTTCTCTTGGATCATAATGGAATAATGGGAAATAACCAGATTCCACCGCTAATTTTTCTTCATCAATCGTATGTGACATACCTTTGACAATACCTTGTGCAATACAAGGAGCATAGGCAATAACAATCGAAGGTCCTTCATAACTTTCAGCATCGAGTAAAATCTTTAAGGCATGTTGCATATTTCCTCCTAAGGAAATCGTTCCAACATAAGCATGTGGATAAGATAAAGCAATTTTAGCTAAATCTTTTTTAGCCGTTTCTTTTCCGTTTGATGCGAACTTACCAACAGATCCTGTACGACTCGATTTCGATGCTTGCCCTCCGGTATTGGAGTATACTTCCGTATCAAGTACTAAAATATTGACGTCTTCATGATTCGCTAAAACATGGTCGATTCCAGAAAAACCGATATCATAGGCCCATCCATCTCCTCCCACTAGGAAGAAGATTTTCTTTTTGATGAATTCTTTTAAAGGTTTTAATTCTTTAATCTTCGTATGATCAATAATTTCGTAAAGCGCATCTCCTGATTCTTCGGTAACTTTTTCTAAATAGTCATTATAAACATCGATTTCATCGTCTTCGATTTTAGAAAGATTTTCTTTGATTAGATTTTGGATGCGCTCTTTCATAGCATCGTCGGCAATCTTCATGCCAAACCCATATTCGGCATTATCTTCAAATAAAGAATTAGCCCATGGAATACTGTAAGGAGTAGACGGAGCACTAGCACCATAAATCGAAGAACATCCCGTTGCATTAGCAATAATTAAATGTTCTTTAAATAGTTGCGTAAGTAGTTTTAAGTACGCTGTTTCACCACATCCACTACAAGCACCAGGGAACTCGAACTTAGGCGTTCTAAACTGACTTCCCTTAACCGTATTTTTAGATAAAACATCTTTCTCCGTAACTTTATTAAATAAGTAATCACTAACTTCTTGTTCTTCTTCAGATAACGTATTCTTATCTTTCATTGTCAAGGCTTTATTTCCTTTTAATCCAGGACAAATTCCCGCACAGAGCGAGCAACCCGTACAATCTTTATAAGAAATACCAATCGTAAACTTATAATCTTCACCTTTAATGTTAGCATCCTTTAATCGTTCTTTAAGTAAACTAGGAGCATTCTCTACCTCTTCCTTATCTAATAGGAAAGGTCTAATAACGGCATGTGGACAGACAAAAGAACATTGGTTACACATAATGCAGTTTTCTGGATGGTAACATGGTGCTATCGAAGAAGCATCTCTTTTTTCGAGTCTTGAAAGACCCCCTTCAAAAGTACCATCAGGATGATCTAGGAAAGCACTTACTTTAAGCAAATCTCCTTCACCTTTGTTCATCACTGCAAATACACTATCATCGTCTTTCTTCTTTTTTACGGAAGAAGAAAGTTCGGTAAGGGAAATTTCTTGTAAAGTTTCAAGGGCACGATCTACTGCTTCAATATTCTTTTCGGCAATCTGATTGGCTTTATGAGCAAATTTCTTTTCCAAATCTTCTTTGATTGCTTTTTTAGCCGCTTCAAAATCCAAAAGTTTTCCTACTTTAAAGATAACGGTTTCCATGATGGCACTAATCTTGTGATCAAGTCCTACTTCATTTGCTAGTGATAAAGCATTGATGGTATAGAAATGAAGTTTCTTTTCCTTAATAAGTTCAACGTCTTCTTTCTTTAATAGACGTCCTAACTCTTTAGGTGTTTTCTCGGTATTTAATACAAAGATACCTTTGGGTTTTATATCGTTAAATAAGTCAAATCGTTCAAGATAAGATTCTTTGGTACAAACAACTAAACTTGGATGATCTACATAATAAGGCGCATGAATTTCTTCTTTACTAAACCTTAAATGTGATTTAGTAAGTCCTCCACTCTTTTTAGAGTCGTATTGGAAGTAACCTTGTACGAAAGCATTCGTCAAGTTTCCAGTGATTTTCATAATATCCTTACAAGCACTGACCATTCCATCTGAACCGTATCCATAAATTAAAAATTCAATACGACTATTAGGTAATGACCAAGAGGGGCGTGCCAAAGATAAGTGGGTAACATCGTCTTCAATACCAAGCGTGAAACCATTAAAACGATCTCGATCATTTAAGAAATCAAATACAGCTTTTATATCTTCTGGCGTCGTATTTTTACTAGACAATCCATATCTTCCACCTAAGATTTCTACATCTTTCCTGTTGGAACTTACGGTATTTACCACATCGAGGTACAATGGTTCTCCGTTACTTCCACTTTCTTTGGTACGATCAAGTACTGCTATTTGTTTTACCGTAGCAGGAAGTTCTTCTAAGAAGAAACGATTACTAAAAGGTCGATACAAATGAACTTCCATCAAGCCTACTTTTTCGCCTTTTTCGGCTAAATACTCTACAACTTCTTGAACAGTTTCACAAACGGAACCCATAGCAACAATCACTTTGGTTGCATCTTTAGCTCCATAATAGTTAAATGGTTTATAATTACGACCTGTAATTTTATTGATCTCATCCATGTAGCTTTTAACAATATCTTCTAAATTATTATAGTAGGTGTTTCTAGCTTCCATAGCTTGGAAATAAACATCATCGTTTTGCGCCGTACCTCTAGTTACCGGATGGTTGGGATTAAGAGCACGATCTCTAAATTTTTGTAAAGCTTCGTAATCGATTAAGTCTTTTAGTTTGTCTGTATCGATCACTTCGATTTTTTGAAGTTCATGACTCGTTCTAAATCCATCAAAGAAATTTAAGAACGGAAGACTTCCCTTGATAGCTGATAAATGTGCAACACCGGTTAAATCCATGACTTGTTGTACCGAAGAACTAGCTAAAATAGCAAAGCCGGTAGCTCTTGTTGCATAAATATCTTGATGGTCTCCTAAAATCGATAAAGCATGCGTCGACAAACTTCTTGATGCCACATGGATTACGGCAGGAAGCATTTCGCCCGCCATCTTATACATGTTTGGAATCATCAACAAAAGTCCTTGACTTGCCGTATAAGTCGTAGTCAAGCATCCATTTTGAAGAGACCCATGAATCATACCAGCAGCTCCTGCTTCGGACTGCATTTCAATGATTTTTACCTTCGAACCAAAGAAATTTTCTTTGCCATCTTTACTAAAACTATCCGTTAATTCCGCCATCGGTGAAGAAGGCGTAATTGGATAAATTCCTGCTACCTCGGTAAAAAGATAAGAAACGTGTGCACACGCTTCATTTCCATCCATAATTTTATATGTTTTTTTCATTTTGTCCACCTACTTTTCTTTCTATAATAATTATAAGCGAAAGCACAAAAAAAAGAAAGAATTTGTTCTAGTTCTTTCTTATCTATTTTATTCGGTTACAATCCAAGCCGTTGGAAGATTCCGTAGGCCTTCCTCTCCTCCAGCCACGGGATGCGAGTATACTTGACCTCCCACAATGAGTGAAGTAGAACTTCCTCCATCAAGGTTCGCCGCATTATAAGCACCATAATTCATTAAGACTTCGGTTACATCAACTAAATCGGCACCAATACTATCGGTTCTTCTACCATCGATAACAAGCATCAATACAATTCCATCTTGTCGTTGCGCAATTGCACTTCTTGGTGAAATACCCCATCCACCATTTCCTTTAACAAAGGCTGGTTTTCCATTAACAATCAAGAATGGTCCAAATTCAATGGCATCACGCATACCAATATTAAGTGCTTGTTCCTTAGTCATTCTTCCTAATACTAGTTTATTTTCATAGGTGAATCCAATAAATCCTCCCCCTACACCAGCATCTTTAAAATCCCAAACGACTTTACCATCTTTAATAACCGTTCCATGCGGAGTTGACCCATTACTGTTCCAATCAGGGTCATAGAATCCACTCGCATTCATCGCAACTAAAGCATTGTTATCTCGTGCCATGACTTTAGTGGATTGTCCTCTTGTTCCTAAATATTTAGTCGTTGCAATCTTTACTTTAGAAGGATCATAGACCGCTACCAAGTAACCTTTATAATGGTCTCCTTTAATATCAATAATTTTATAAATAGCTCCTTCTTCGTGTTCTAAGACCGCTCTTTCATATTCGTTCGCATAAACAACTTCTTCTGGTTCTTTAAATTCAATTTGATCTGGATCCGTATCTTCTTCAGGTTCTAAGACATATTGTCTACTCATAACTTCATCAATCGTATCTTGTCCATAAAACCAAGTGGCTAAATATTGGTGAGTCATCGTCGTCATAGCCGTCGTAATCAAGGTCTCTCGAATAAAATTAAAAGGTCCATAAAGTAAGAACATTCCGGTTGCAAAAAGAAGAAAACAAAAAGATAAAAAAGCCAAAAGAAAACGTTTGAATCCAATCGCACGATTCAAGCTTTCTTCCGACTTTTTACGTCTTTTTAAATGATATACTTTTTTTAATTTCACATTTTTAACCGGTTCTTGTGTATCCATAATCCGTACATCCTTTTATTATTCTTTTTAACTATTAAAACTATATCATATTTTGTCTTCTTATGCAACTTTTCTAGCAATTATTTTTGATGATAGAAAAGCGATAAAAAACGAGCAAATTGATAGACAATTTGGTTACTGTTATGAATGGCAACTCCTTTTCCCAAAGCTTTTCCGCCAATTGTAAAAGAAGCAATAAAAGCAGTTAGAAAAAGACTCACTAAAAGAAGATCTAACTGAAATTTTGATGCAAGTGTTACGGCAATGGTAACTCCCGTTGCACCAGACATAATGCCACAAATATCTCCAATAACATCGTTACAGAAACTAGACACTTTGTTGGCATTTCGAATTAAGGTAACGGCAAGGCGTGCTCCTTTTACCTTTTTAGAAGCCATCGAATGAAAAGAAGATTCTTCACTAACCGTTACAGCAACCCCAATCATATCAAAAATAATACCTAAAGCTATAAAAAAGATTAAAATAATGGAAGCCGTAATAACCGACACTTCGGGAATTAAAGTTTCCGATAAAAAAGAAAATCCAAAAGAGATTATAAAGGCCAAAAGCGTTACCAAAATAATCCATTTGGTATCTTTATTTTTCTTATTTTTATTTTTTATTTTTTTCATGGTTCCTCACTTTTTTAATTAAAAAAAAAGAAATGGTCATCTCTTTCGTAAACTTTGCATCTTAGGTCAAGTTGGATTTCCCCTATTTCTACTTTTCGTTACCAAAAAGCGGTTCCCCTTTCAAGAAATAGATAGACTGTTACCAGTTCTACGACTTGATTACCACTTAGTATGCACTGCAATCCGAAAGAAACAGTGGACACTCTAGGAGTTTTCCTCAAGAAGTCGTTATTATTATTACTTTTTTGCAAGACATGTTTCAAGTAGCAATACTTTCTTCTTTTGTACGAAAGAGGAAAGCTGTCTCTATCCCCATATCCCACGCAAGTCAAGCTACACTATTCATAGGTTTCCCCAAGAATAGGTTCCAAATCTAACTCGTAGAAAATATTAGGCCATTTTCCACATAATTAGGTCTCCCGAGAAGTGGAGCAAGTTCGTATGCCATTACGGTTGTCCAGTATCTCTTTCTTTCAGCAATCACCCGAAACTGGGCGAATCAAGCAACCACCAAAAGCTTCATCGATATGCTCTTTAACGGTATTTTACCTCCGTCTTCATAATAACGATTATTCAACTAGAATAATGCACCAAATCATTTTTACGCTCTACATTATATCATATTCTAATGATTTTGTAAAGTAGAACATTTTTGTATCTTCTTTTTATGTAATGGGTTTACATCAAAGACTCTACCTTCTCATTATAGCATAAAGAAAAGAAAATCACCAAGAATTTTTATATAAAAATCTATTTTTCTAATATAAAACTGTGTAATGAAGTTTTACACAGTTTCATAATCAATCATATTTTTATTGTTCTATAGACGCAAGCACAATACGAAAAGTATTGTCAGTGGCCGCATTACCATACATTGCTCCAATACTAAACATGCCAGTAACCGCGCTGTTAATATTCACTCCGCCACGACGGATCCATGGTCCTTGAGAACGTGGAAAATAAATCAGATCATCATACCATCCTAAGGTCTCTGATAATGCATGACCATAACATATTCCATCTCCACATGCTGTTGCACTTAATCTTCCATCAGTGGAACTAGGATTCGTACTTGTATATAAATCATAATATTTGGGTTCTGGTAAGTCTCTCCCAGTAGATAATAGAGTTCCATCATCTAACAATCCTTTAAATCCTGAATTAAACTGTGCATCTTTACCACTTCTAGGCTTGCCGTTCCCATCATCCAATGAACTCATTACAAGTTCATAGGCACCACCACTCATATCATAAATTCCAGTGATATTTCCAGTCGTGGATGCACCTGGTCCACAGAAACCTTTCCCTCCACCTAAATTGATCATATCATTATATGCACACTGACCTTCTTCACGAGAAGCCTCTTGGCTAGGTGTTCCGTTACTATTTCCCGTTAAATAACTGTCTGATTTATTTTGATATACTTCTTTATAAACACCGGTATATAAACTATTTCCATATTTTCCATATTTGCTTTGTGATAAGTAAGTAACTGCTCCCCATTCACTATTCTTACTCATGTGCGTATCAGTATTTCCATTATTGTTAAATCCATATTCACTTGCATGTTCTGTTATCATTTTTTGAGATACTGTAAACTCGGTTGATATTCGAATTCCTCTCCATGATGCCACATTTGGTTTTATTTGTGGAATTAATGTTTCTAAATCACACCCTTTTTCCGCTGAAAAGCTTGCAGTACATTTTGTTTTTGGACTAGGCTCAAATTTTCCATACCAAAATCCTGTTAATTTATCTTCCCCAAAGTTAAAAGCTGGATGTACTCTATAATTTGTTGAATCACTTGATGTATCATTAATTCTATTTAGAAAGTTAATAACTATTTCTCCTGGTTGTTCAGCTGTTCCTCCAGCATATTGGTCTCCTAAATTCGTATATTTGTATTCATATCTTGGTATCCAGACCCACATCGTGTTGATATCATCCATTAATATAGGTGTTCCAGGTTCTGCATTCATATAATCTTCTCTATTATGACCCTTTTCTGTATTGGTTGTTTTCTCTACTACGGTTACTGCATTCGCCCATTCTTGTTTATCATAGTTGTACCATTTCTTTGTTGTATCTGCTTTTACCCAAGAGTTTTGGTTTTCATCATAAATAACTGGGATCATTCCTGTTACTAATTTAGGTGCATTTGGTTCTACTCTTTCATAATTTCCTGTAATATCTTTTTCTGTATCTGCTATAGCTAATTCTTTATTACTTAATCCACATCTTCCATTTAATGTTACAGTTTGGTTTATATTCGTTTTATTTATTAGTTTGATGGTATACGTTCTTGCTTCTCCTACAGAAAGACTTTCTTTATTGATAGAGTCTCCATTTTGATTGGATGCTAATACTTCCACATTATCATTTTTTAAATAAGTGATGGTTGAATGTATTGGTACCTGACTATCATTTCTGATCGTTACTTCTACTTCTTTTTCTATTTGATTTACTAGTTCTACCTGATTACCTTCTATTCCTTCTATTTGTATAGGACAAGTTACCGTTCCTGCCACAATATTAAGTGCACCTTTCTTTTCTACTTTGGTTGTGAAAATAGCATAGCTAAAACCTATGATACCTACGACCATCAATAACATTACGAATCCAAATAACACCTTGCTCCTATCTTTCATGGAATCACTTCCTTATTATTTATCTATTTCTATTATAAAACTACCCCCCCCCAGGTCAACTTTTTGTTTACTTTTTTGCAAAAAAAGAACTTTAGTTTGTCTAAAGTCTTTTATAAATCTTTTTCTGTTTCTTTAATAATATAAATAGGTCTATTCTTTGTTTCCAAATACGTCTTAGCCAAATATTCACCAATAATACCGGTACAGAATAAATTGATACCTCCCACTAGGAAGATGATACAAGCAAGACTAGGCCAACCAGAAACAGGGTCCCCAAAAGCCAAAGTCTTAACGACAATTATCACAATCATGACGAATGCAATAAAGCAAAATAAGATACCTACGAATGCAGCAATTAATAAAGGAGTCGTTGAAAATGCTACAATTCCATCGATGGCATAAGCAAATAATTTCCAAAAATTCCATTTGGTTGTTCCTGCTACCCGGTCTTGATTCTCATATTCAATCCATTTTGTATTAAAGCCAACAAAACTGAAAAGGCCCTTAGAGTAACGATTATATTCTTTCATTGAAAGAATTGCATCCACCATCTGTCTTGTCATTAATCTAAAGTCTCTTGCCCCTTCGACCATTTCCGTTTTAGAAAGCTTGGCAATAATTTTATAAAACCACTTGGTAAATGTTTTACGCAAAAAAGAATAACCATTTCTTGAAGTACTCTTGGTGGCACAACAATCGTATTCCTTTGTTTCTAGGGTATCAAACATCTCTTCCAACAAACTAGGTGGATCCTGTAAATCGGCATCCATCGTGGTTACATAGTCCCCTTTAGCATGCTCAAGTCCTGCATACATAGCAGCTTCTTTTCCAAAGTTACGAGAAAACGATAAATAATGCACCCGTTTATCTTTTTGAGCTAGTTTTCTTAATTCTTCTAAGGTCTTATCACTTGATCCATCATTTACAAACACAAACTCAAAGTCAGCTTTTTTACTCATCTTTTCAGTTACTTTATCTACTTCTTTATAAAACAAAGGAAGCGATTCTTCTTCGTTATAACAAGGAACGACAATTGAAATCTTTTTCATACAAAACTCCTTTTTTTAAGAGTATATCATTTTTCTTTAAGGAAGTATAGAGTCTAGTTCTAAGACTCATCCTTAATGAAAAGATCTTTATACTCTTTACAAGTATCCTCATACGCTTTTCTAAAAGGAACATAAGCCGTTAATATTTCCTCTTTATGATCAAGAGCAATTTGTATCTTTTCTTTTATTTCATTAATATCGTCATCGCTTTCGACAACTAAATATTTTTTTAAAATAGCACTGTTCTGAAATAAAGAAGTATTTCCTAATAGACAAGGAATCCCCAAATCCATACTGCGGAAAAACTTTAGCATAACTGCATTCGTAAAAGAAACATACAAGTTTAAAGCACTATGTTCTAAACAATCCTTTTCTTGTTTGCATTTTTTCATATGAATATGAAATCGTTTTACAAAATCCTTTGTTTTTTTAGTAGGATTGACAATCTTAACTGTATAGTCTTTAAAAAAACTAAAGACACTTAACTGATTATAAAAATTATCATTTGGATCATATTCACTCGACATCATACCAATCTCATTAGAAACAACCTCTTTTTCCCTTGAACAAGAAGGTAAAATAAGTGGTAAATAGAAAAGATTTTGATGTTCTTTTTTTAGTACTTGATAAAGTCCTTCATCTAAAAAAGCTACTTTTTTAATGAGTCCTCGATCAAGTAAATCCATAATTCTTAGAAAAGAAGATTGGATTCCCTGATCAGATAAAGAAGATAAGTAAGGCGTAAACAAGAAAGAACAAGATAGTTGAGGATTATCTCTAGCAATTTCTTCAAATCTTCCTAAATAGTTTACAAAAAGAATCTGTTCATATTGATGCGCAAGGATTTCATCTTGAAACGTAGTATCTCCTAAAAAATCATAGGCCTCCACTTTAGCATCTGGAAAAAGGAAAGTAAGAGCCTCTTTTAAAAGTGCATTTTCATAAGCCATATAAATAGCTCTTTTTTTATTTTTCATAAGATCCTCCTATCTTTTTAAGAACGCATCAACTTGCTCTTTACTCTTTTTCTGATTGATTTTAGAGAAACGTTGATATTCTTTTTGTATGTGTTCTTTATTTTCAAGGGCATATGCTATTTTAGCTTTAATTTCTAAAGGATTGTTTTCGTTATTTAAAACGAGATAATCTTCGAGTGGATCACCCTTAAAATAATGATGATTATTTCCGGTTAAACAAGGAACTCCCATTTCCATACTTTCGAGTGGCAACATAGGTGCACATTCGGAGAAAGTAACATAGAGATTAAGATCATTTTTTTGCATACGATCCATTAATTTATCTCGTGAAAGAGGCTTTTTTTCACCTTGAATAGATAACCCTATTAACTTAGCAAACTTAATGGCTTCATCGGATAGAGGAACCATATCCAAGACTACATTATCTAAAAGACTTACTGCGCCCATCTGGGTATAGACATTCTTACGCCAATCATTACAGTTAGCAGCATAGAGTCCAATTCTAGTCACGGTATCTTTTTTCTTTTTAGTAGGTTTGTTCTTGGCCGTGACCCGGTTACTAATAAAGGCACTTTTATAGCCTTGCATCTCATAAAAAGGAATTAAACTTTCTTTACAGGTTCCTACAACATCGACGATGCCCTTCTGATGAAGATCAAAGATTTCCAAATTTCTAGCCCATCCATATTCTTCTAATACCTGTGAATGACTTCCATGGAAGAACGTTTTAATTTGAATAGAGGGCTTTTTCTTTTTGATAGCTTTAGCTAAATCTTTCCAACCTTCTGCAAAGGAACTAAAAATAATCTGCCTAGCATTGGTTTCGATAAGCACATTAACAATACGTTTTTGATCTTTCTTTCTTAGAATTTCACCACAATCTATGAGATTATCAAATAACTCCTTGGTCGCATTCGTTACGCCTAACCATTTACTGTTATAAAAAGTAAGATAAGGCTTTTTCTTTTTCTTTTGGATAAGTTTTACCGTTTTATTGATACGTTCTAGATATTCTTTGGTTACAAGCGCCTGTTTACGACGGTAATGACGTATCCAAACAAGAGGAAATAAAACCACTCTAGCTACTTTTCTAACAAGGGCCTTAGTTCGTTGTAAAAAACGAATGGTTTTGATGGCCTTTTTAAGTCCTAATTTCCGCACTAAAAATGTCTCAAGTCGCTCTCTTGCAGGTACCCAAGAAGCATCGTAATAATGAATCATACACGTATGATCCGTAAACATATTGTTATCTCTACGATAGGAATAAGGATAAAAATAATCTCTTGGATAAATACGAATGCCATGACTTAAATCTTGAATCTGCTTACTACCGTATACCAAATGATCTTCTTCTAAAATTTTACTAATTTGGTGCGGTATACTTAAATCCCACATATTGTTGATATCAAATTTCTCAATTTTTTGATAGGTTTCTAGTAGGCGCTTAGGAAGATACGCATTCTTATTTTTTTCATACCATACACCTACTGCTACATAACCACTATCTTCAATACCTAAAAACGTATCCGAAGTAAAGAGATGATCTATGTTTTTAATCACTTCCATGTCTGTATCAAAATAGATTCCACCATACTCACAAAGTGCTTTGGTACGAACATAATCAGCCACAAAAGCCCATTTTTTATTTTCATAAGCCCCTTTTATAAAAGGACATTCTTCTAAATTAGAATTGGATTCATTCCAAAATTTTATTTCATAATCTGGTAAGTATTTTTTCCAACTTTTAAGGCATTTCTTAGCAAGCCTAGGTAAAGGTTTCCCTCCAAACCAACAATAATGTATATATTTCTTTTCCACCATAACACCTCTATTACTTTAGTTTTTGCTTTAATCGTCTATATTTCAATCTACGTAAAAACGTATCTTGAAGTAAATCGGAAACCACCTTTTTTTCTTTTATTTCTTTTTTGTATTGTTCTTTACTAGCGCCTTCTAACTTATCAAGTCCACCAAGTACTGCATTAGCAAGAAAACTCTTAAATAATTTTTTACTCTCATCACTCATCGTAGGATCCTTAGCAATTTTCTTTTTTAAAGTTTCATAAAAATAGAAAATATCTTCACACCGTTTTACGGTTTTTAAAGGATCCTCATTCCGTGTAATACTATCTTCTGTTTGACGATATTGATAAAGTACTACATCCAACAATTTTACTTTAGGACTTTTTAGTATGACATAAGGGATAAGACCAAAATCTTCATGATACCGATGAGGCGTAAATAAAAATTGATTTTCTTTATAAAAAGTCGTTTTATAGGCATAAAGACAGGCCATTTCAAAAAGTTGCTTTTCTTGAACCAATCGTTTAAAAGCCTCTTCGCCGCTAACAACGATATCGTGAAAATGGGTTTTGTTTTCTTGTTTTGAGCCATCTATAAAGACTTTTTCAAAACTGTATTTAATTAAATCGCAGTCTTCCCTTTTTTCTTCAATAATTTGTAGGGCATCTTTTTTTAAGCAGTCATCAATATCGACAAAAAGAAGATAGTCTCCCGTAGCTTGTTTTACACCGTTGTTCCTTCCTACACTTAAGCCTTGATTTTCTTGATGAATCACTGTGATTTTGTCTTTATATTTTTTTTCGTAAGCAGTAAGTAAGGTAAGTGAATCGTCGGTGCTACCATCATCAATAACGATAATTTCATAAGAAGTATAGGTCTGAGCAAGAAGCGAAGAGAAGCAAGAATCGATATAGGAAGAACCATTATATACACATACAATTATACTATATTTCATGATCATCACCTAACAATTCTTCTATTCGTTTAAGATTAGCTTGGTTAAAAACCTTAGGATCAAATGTTTTCTTTCCGGAATCTTTTAACGCCTCATCAATCTTTTGCTTTAAGTCTACTTCTTTTCGTTTCGTTAAATAAACATACTCTTTTAATTTAAAATTTTCACTCGATACATCGATCGTTGTCACCATTTTTTTACCAAGACACAAAGCTTCGATCGCAACCACTGGAAAACCTTCGTAAAAAGAAGGAAGCACCATGACATCTGATGTTTTCATATAAGGATAAGGATTTTTTTTAGCGCCTAAAAAATGAACATTTTTAAGATGGTTTTTATGTACATAGTCTTGATAAAGCGCTAAATCCTTCCCTTCACCTATCACCCAAAGCGATCTTTCTTGTTGTTCCGCTTGGTATTTTTTCATCACTTCTAAAAGTAAAAGTATGCCTTTAGCACTTTCTTCTAAACGTCCTACAAAAAGTAGTTGATTTTTGTTTTTAGGATCATTTATTTTTTCTTTAGCTAAACGCTTAATTTCTTCATCGTCTATTAAATTATTAATTACGATAGATTTTTGTTTTAGCATCGGATAATGAACTAAAAGATGATTTTTCGCTTCATTGGAAACAAACACAACCTGATTAAATTTTTCAATTTTTCGCTTTCTAAAAAAAGTTTTAAGCGCCGCCTCTTCACGATAAATTTGAGTATAATCGCTATGCACCCAGTAGATACTTTTTTTACCAAGATAACGAGTCAAAATAGACGATGGGATATCGTAAGTGGCATAACAAATAGCAACATCGTACTGGTGATAAAAACGTTTAATATAAGATAAAAGATGACACCGGTTTTCTATTTTTCGGAAAAGAAGAAACGTATTTTTAGATAAGGAATAAGTCTTTATTTTCACATACTTGGGTACTTCTTTTAAAAAGATGCCCTTCTTTTCTTGAAGTAATAAAGTAATTTCATACTTTTCGGAAGGCAAATTTTTTAAAAGGGTCAATAAAGCCTTTTCAATTCCCCCAAAATCTAAATTGTAACTAGCAATTAATATTTTTTTCATACGTTTTTCTTTCTTTCCATCTTATTATTTCTCTTTCATTGGAACACCCATTTGTTCTTGATAATAGGCATTACAAACTTTCTTTGTATCTCCCATCATACGAATATGTCCACGATCGAGCCAGACCACACGATCGCATAATTCTTTAATTGATTCTAGAGAATGCGATACATAGAGTACGGTTGTTCCTCCCTTAATCATTTCCATCATCTTATTTCTACTTTTTTCTTGAAACTTAATATCACCCACCGATAAGATTTCATCGACAATTAAGATTTCAGGTTCTACAATGGTCGCGACCGAAAAAGCAAGTTTAGCAACCATTCCAGAAGAAAAGTTACGAACCGGTACATCGAGAAAATCACGTAATTCTGAAAATTCTACGATTTCATCGAATTTTTGATCTAAGAAATCTTTTTGATAGCCTAAAATCGCCCCATTTAAATAAATATTTTCCCGGGCTGTAAGTTCTGGATCAAACCCCGCACCTAACTCGATCATAGGAGCAATACTTCCATGTGCCTCGACTTTTCCCTTGGTAGGTTTCATGACACCACTTACGACTTTCAACAAAGTAGATTTACCTGCTCCATTGCTACCAATAAGACCAATGACTTCACCTTTATTAATATGAAACGTAATATCATCTAACGCCCAAAAATATTCCTTCTTTTTTTTCTTTTTACCAGGTGTTAGAGTATCGACAAAGAGTTGTTTAAAAGAGAAATTCTTTTCAATTCCTAAATCGAACTTCATACCTACTTTTTTAATATCGATCATTTTAACACCTCCTTACGCATAATAAATGAACTTGTCTTGATTCTTCTTAAAGGCAATAGCACCAATCAAAAGCATACCAAGAGCAAAGATAAGACATCCTAAAAGTAATTCCGTAGAAGGACATCGATTATAAAGTATCACTTCTCGTGCACTAGTAATAAAGACATACAATGGATTAAAATTCATCAAGAAGCGAATTTTATCGGGCAAAATACTAATGTCATAAAAAACAGGGGTCAAATAGTTCCAAATCATTAAGACAATTCCATAGATATAAAACATGTCACGAAAGAAAACCGAAATACAAGAAAGTAAAAGGCCTAAACCGATGGTGAATAAAAGCATGCATATAAAGACATAAGGAAGAAGTAAGTACCAACCATTGATCACACACCTCGTACCTTCGGCCGGGTTTCCTGTAAACAAGATAATCACTAAAAGCGGAATTAACGAAAGTACAAAGTTAATACCTACAAAAAGACATTTTGCTACAGGAAAAATATACTTGGGGATATAGACTTTAGTCATCAGAGAAAAGTTACTAACAACTGAAGACATGGCTGCATTAGAAGCCTCACTAAAATAGTTAAACATGACGAGTCCTGTCATCAAATAAACTAAATAGTTAACCCCTTCCACTTGAAAGCGAAACATCTTAGAGAAAACAATGGCCATGACTGCCATCATCAATACAGGATACAAAAGACTCCACAGAATTCCCAAGACACTTCGTTTGTATTTTACTTTAAAATCACGGGATATTAACTGTCTCATGAGAAAAGAATAATGTTTAAAATTGGCTATAATATTTTTAAATGTTTTCAAATTAATCCCTTCTTTCTAACCTAAAGCATGGTATAACTTCAACCATCCTGGATGATTTTGAATGACTCTTTTTATCCATTTCTCTTGTTTATAAATTTTATTTTGTCTCCACTTAGGATTCATCTTTTCTAAATAAAGATACCCTTCTTTTATAAATTTAGATCGTATCTTTTTGTCTTTTTGATATTTCTGTAACAAGAGGTAACGTCCTACTTCACGAATGACGAAGGCTTCTAAAATTGCTTGTTCCTTAAAATCACGATAAGTCTTCTTTACCTCATCTAAAATTTTAAAGATATCAAAAACATGTTCATCCATGACCGTAGTCTCACTTTTATCATGTATATAATAATAGTAATAACTTCTTTTTAAATGCCCTACTCTTTTGGCATAGTATAAAGCTTTCAAAACAAAAGGAACATCTTCATACTTGGTATTTTCTAGAAACCTTATCTCATACTCATCAATAAGACTCTTTTTAAAAAGTTTATTGCAAGGTCCACAATCGAACTCTAAAAGAAGTTCTGGCCTTGTTTTGATATTTGAAAGAGGAAAAGGCGTATTTTTAAAAAGGCCTTCTTCCTTCCCTACTTTTTCATAGTAACCAGAGACAATATCTAAATCGTGTTCTTCCATAAAAGCAATGTAAGTGGAATACATCTCTTTTTTAACATAGTCATCACTATCGACAAAACCTATGTAATCTCCTGTTGCTAAAGAAAGACCAATATTTCTAGTTTTTCCAATATATTCATTCTTTTTATTAAAAGAAGCTTTGATTTTAGATGGGTATTTCTTTTGATACTGTTCAATCACTTTTCTACTATCATCTGTACTTTTATCATCGACTATAATAATTTCTAGATTTTTATAGTCTTGTTGAAGAAGTGAATCTAAACATCTTGCAAGGGTCTTTTCTTTATTATAGACTGGCACAATCACACTTAACTTTTTCAAAAAAGAACACCTCGATTCTATTTTTTCTTAGTAAAAACAAGCCATTTACTTAAAATATAATTTAAAACAATCACGACGATTTGAGAAAGTAGCTTAATAATTTTATCATTTCCCTTTAACAAGGTAACGCCTACAAACATAATACCCATATCGAAAAGAAGACTAAAGCCACGAGATAGATAGAATGAGACGGCTTCTTTTACCCACTTTTTATTTTTACTTTCAAAAACGTACTTGCGATTGGTAACATAAGCAAATGTTACAGATACCACCCAAGCGATAATATTGGCAAGTTGCAATAACAACGCACTACTAGGGTCAAGCACAGTTCCTACTAAAAGATAGTAAGTAACTAAACTAACCAACGTGGTTAAAACACCAAAGATTAAGTAAAGAAGCACTTCTTTATGTTTTTTCCATAAAGCACTTATCTTTTCTTTCCAAGTAGGAAGATCCCTATCGATATAATCTTCTAAGTAAGCAATTAACTCTTTCGTATTGCTCTTAAACTTTTTAGGTTTAAACGTTTCTACTTTCTTTAAAACTTCTCCTAATTTTGAAAAATCTCTTAATTCGAGCAAGTATCCTTCTTTAGCAAAAGCTTCTACAATTTGTTTTTGATGATCGTTCGTATGTTCTTTGTATTTGGATAATCTTGCTACGGCAATAATTTTTTTATGATTTTTAACACCTGCTAAAATACTCCCTACACCGCCATGGGTAATCAACAAATCACATTCTTTGATGAGTTTTTCGAACTGATCACTAGGAATTAAGTCAAAAATCTTCATGTATTTGGAAGTAAACTTCGTATATCCTGCTTGAACAATGACTTCCTCTTTAATCGTTCCTTTTTCTAGTTCTTTTTCTAAGGCTTGTAAAAGGCGTTTAAAACTTTTATCTTGTGTTCCTAAAGTAACTAAAATCATTAATAAATCCACCCCTTATAAACCGCCTTGGGATAGAGTTTTAACATCGACTCCCATTGCACCAAAAAAAGATCGGCAAAATGATAGACAATGCTTCCTGTCACGGTTTTAGTATAGATATTAGCAAACGTTTCAATAAAAATAATTTTGCTTCCTAAAAGTTTCCCAATACAGCACATCGGTCCTGCTGTATGGGCTCCCGTCGTAATAATGTATTTAGGACGAATTTTAATAAAATAATACAAACTTTTAAAACAATTCGCTAATAGTTTAAATGGAAAAGTCAAAGGATGATCCTTGGTTCCATAAATTAAATAGTAAACCGGAAAATGAAAAAGTTCCTTAGGCGAAATATTGTTTTTCATTTTTTCCGTTATGATATAGGTGTCGTACTTGGAAAACATAGGGCTTAACTGCATGAGTTCTGCTAAATGTCCCCCTGTACTAGCAATAAATAGAACTCTTTTCTTTTTCATGTTATCCCCTCTTTTTTAGGATGCGCATCCAGTCTTTTTTTACTACTTCTGGTGTATATTTAAGGCTTCTTTTTCGTCCTTCAAGCCCCATTTCTTTTCGCATGTCGATATCCTTAATTAAAGATACAATCTTTTCTTTCATCATTTCTTTATCCCGATTATCGATTAAGTACCCACTTTTTCCTTCTTCAATCAAATGGGTAGCCCCTTCTGCTGAACGAAAGGCCACACAAGGAAGACCCACGGCCATGGCTTCTAAAAGAGCAAGACCAAACGATTCTGTAATCGAAGGCATAACGTAAATCGATGAAGACAACAGCTTTTCATTGATCACTTCTTTTTTCTGATAACCTAAAAAGTGAATATAATCTAACTCTTCATTATAGACCCGGTCCATCAAAAAGTTCTTTTGGGCACCATCGCCTATAATATCCAAGGTCCAATCTTTGGCTTCTTCATGCACTAGTTTCATAACATCCACTAAATCGTTAAAGCCTTTTTCAGGGGACAACCTTCCAACCGAAATAATTTTCTTTTCCCGAAGAGAAGCACTTTTCTTTGGATAATCCTCAATCACATTGGGAATCGAAACACAGGTCACTTTATAGTTTTTAAGTAAAACTTTATAGTGATCTCTAATCGTACTTGAAACAAGTACTAAATAATCTAAGTCACGTGCTGATTTAGCTACTTTTTTAGTGTATGAAGTCCCTCGATCAAAATGGTTATGTTCCCAACCAATTTTTAAGGCTTTGCTTCTTCCATATTTACCGAGCCAAGTATTAAATAAGTCTCTAGTAGAAATAATTACATCCGCGTCACTTTTACGAATGGCTTTAATCATCGTTCTTTTACGTAAAGCTAATGTCACTAATGACTCATACAACTCTTTACAAAAACGAAGTGGTCTTACTTTTTTGATGGCTTCTTTCAACTCGTCCCGATTGGGCCTATGATTCTCAATCAAATAAGTCACTTTTACTTTTTTATCCAGTGCAAAAAAAGGCTTATCAAATAATTTATAACTGGAAATGATTTCGACTTCGTAATCTTCCTTAAGCATATTGGCAAGAGATACGACCGATTTTTCAAGTCCTCCATATCCTAAGTGAAGCGATAAAATGGCTACTTTTTTCATGTGAGTCACCTACTTTCATTATAGATTATTTTTTAGCAATAGTAAAGGAAAACACCGGTTTAAAAAGTACTTTTTCGAATTTTCAAACGAAGATTTTCATTTGCTAAAAGTAAGGTAATTAAAATACTAACCGAAGGAGATACAAAAACATGTCCTACAAAGAAGGCCATAAAGAAAATCAAAAAGAGACTGATTCCAAAACAAAGAGAAGCCAAATCCTTTTTACGATGCTTTTTAAAGATTTGATAAACACTGTAGAAAAGCGGTATAAAATAAAGAACAAATCCAATAATACCATGGCGATAGAACAAATCAAAGAAATCCATCTCCACCATTTTTAAACTCATTTCATCCGTTGCGTAATTTTCGATATAACCTATTCCCATACCTTTTTCTAAAAGAGAAGCCTTCCTATAATTTTGATGGGTATTATTTAAAAAAGATAAACGGGAACTAAAAATAAAGTGATTGATTAATTTTGGATCTTGTATAATTTCGATGGGATTATCCACCCCTAAATAAGCAAGATGAATTTGAATATTTTTATAGAAATGAGTCTTAGGTAACAAAATGATAACGATGGATACAAGAAGTACTAGTCCCATCGAAATAAAACCGATTGCTTTATAGTTTTTCTTTTTAAATAAATGATATACATAAACCATTCCTAACACTAAGACAGTAACCAACAAACTGATAATCGTCATCTTCGTTCCTAAAGTAAAGAGACAAAATAAGCAAGCAAGCAAAAGAAGCATTTTTAAAATGGCTGTTTTCTTTGTATTTGCTTCTTTATAACAAAAGAGCATCACATAAGGAAGGAACAAAGAAAGAATAGCACTAATCTCATTGGTGGAATAAAACCAACCAATATTTCCTTCTTTCCCTTGATGATAGGCTGCAAAGCCAATATGAAAGAAAGTGGGAACCATGATAAAAAATAAATAACTTCCTAAAATAAAGAGATAAGTTTTAAGGGATACTTCCTTTTTATTCTGTTCCATGATGGGAAACGTAAGGGTCAACAAAAACGGAAAATAAAAACTTCGGAAGGTATTCTTTAATTCATATAAAATGGCTCCAGGTCCTTTTAAAAAATAAATCATGATCATAAAACTACCAAGGTACCCTATCAACAATCCTAAATAAATAAGCACTTTCTTTTTTCGTCCTTTAAAACACCATCCATAGTAAAAGAACAAAATTAAAAGAAAGAAAAACCGTACCACCATTCCCAACGAAAAACCTAAATGGAAATAATAAATTTCAAATGCTGTAAGAACATCGATAAAAGGACCTATAATCCAAAAAAGAAGAAGCATTTTTTGAATATTTTGTTCTAAAAAAGACTTTATGTTTTTCATTTGCTATAACCTCCAAGTAAATTCCACATTCTTAATTCTTAATTTCATTATAACAAAAAAGCGAAGTTATCGACAACACTTTACGCTTTAAAAAGGAGGTTCTTCTTTCTATTCTTAGAAAAGTATTATATACTTATAATATAAGGTAGAGGTGAATTTCCATGAAAAAAGAAACCAGTTCAAACAAAGTAATTGTTTATATAATTTTAGCTATTTTTCTAATTATAAGTCTATTCTACGGTATAGATAGAATGATGCAAAGTGCTAAGGAAGTAAATCAAGTATCGATTATTGTAACAACGAGCATTTATTTATTAGCAGTTTTTTCTTTAGTCTTAACGGGAATTTATTGGAAACAAAAAAAAGGTAAAATTTTTTTTCTTACCAGTCTCCTACTACTAAGTACCACAAGTGCTATTCAATTGCTAGAACGTTTTGATATCTTAATTCTTCCTACCCAAGAAGCTGTAATCGATTTTACGAATAAAAGTCTTACCGAAGTCATCGCGTGGGGAAGTAGTCATCATATTACAATTGAACAGGAATATGAAAAGAACGACGAAGTCCCAGCATACTATATTATTAATCAAGATCAAAAAGAAGGAACCCTTCTTAAAGAAATCGATAAAATAACCGTTACAGTATCAAATGGACCAGATTTAGAAAAAGAAGTCCTCTTCCCTAATATGATAGGAAAAGAAGTAGATGAAGTCGTTCAATTTATTGATGAAAATTATTTCTCGAATGTAACCATTGATTTTATTAAGTCTTCTACGCCAAGAGATATCGTTATGGAACAAGATAAATCTGGGTCTCTATCCAGAAATGAAGAAATTCACATCACCGTTTCATTAGGAGAAGATCCTCTAGAAAGTACTACCATGGAAAACTTAATAGGACAAAATTTATTCCATGCAACTTTGTTCTTAAAGAGAAATGGTATCTCCTACAAGATAGAATATGCTTATAGTGATACCGTTTCTAAAGGAGAAGTCATGAAACAAAGTATCGAAGAAAATAACACAGTAGATCCTAATAAAGATACAGTAATCTTAACCATCTCTAAAGGAAGCGAAATCAAAGTTCCAAATCTTATGAATATGACTTTAGAAGAAATCACTTCTTGGGTGATGGAACACAATTTAAAGATTGAGTTTACCGATACCTATGATGAAAGTGTCCCATTAGGAAAACCTATCTCGGTAAGTCATAAAGAAAATGAAACCATCGAAGAAGGGACAACCATTAAAGTAACGATTTCCAAAGGACCTTTAAAGATGGAAAGTTTTAAAACCGTTCAAGAATATCGTTCCTGGGCTGAAAAATATAATGTTAAATTCCAAGAAGAAGTAACCTTTAGTGAGAGTGTTCCAGCGGGAGAAATTATTAAGATGTCCCATCAAGTAGGCGATATCATTAAAAACGATGATACGATTACCATCACGGTATCCCAAGGAAAAGAATTAGTGATTCCAAAACTAGTAGGAAAAACCAAAAGTGAAGCGGAAACGCTTTGTAAAAATGCTTCTATTAAATGTAGTTTTGTTTATGGTAGTTATAGCGAAACCGTACAAAAAGATGTCGTTACCAAACAATCTCGAAGTGAAGGAAGTAAAGTAACGAGTGGTGCAACGGTAACCCTAACCTTAAGTCGAGGTATTATTGAAAAAGTAAATGTTCCAAGTTTTAAAGGAGAAACAAAAGCAAGTGCCCAAAAGAAATGTGACGATCTTGGAATTACTTGTAAGTTTGAAACCGAAAGTGCCTACTCTTCTACTAAAGAAGGATTAGTTACAAGACAAAGTGCAACGGGAACGATGAATAAAGGAAGCAATATCACCGTTTACTTAAGTCGTGGAGAAGCAAAGAGTTATACAGTGAATATTCAAGCTACCTGGTTTGGAAATACTTATCAAGAAACGGTTAATACATTAAAAGAAAAACTCGAAAAAGCGTGCCCTGGTGTTACCTTCAAGTTCCAAGCAAAAGATGTCAATGAAGGCGCTGGTCTTATCAGTTCTGACTCTAGTGTTAAAGCCGGTAACAATACCTTCGTACAAGGCAAAACCTACACCATTACCATCAATCGATAAAAGATCCCCGAAAGGATCTTTTTTATATTCAAAAGTGTTTCAATAGTTAAATAATAATATCTCCATAATTTGATTATTTGACTAAATTCATTAAGTTCAAATACTGACCAACGTAAGTCGAAACATATTAGCCCCATTCACAATGCCATCGCTTCCAGCGTAAGAAAACACATTCCTTCAAGCAATGATAACACGAATATAGCAGAATTTAGATATCGTTAAAATGGGTCTTAAAAAATAAAAGAAGAAATGGATTCCCAAAAAAACTCATCCATGATGAGTTTTTATAGTATATTTCTTTCAATAGTTTTTTATAGAATTTGTTAATTATTTTGATTCCATTATCTAGACAATATTGATTTTAAAAAATTAAAACAGTTACACTTCAGTATTAACGAGTACCAAACGAAACGTACCATAAGTGCTAGCTCTGCCATAGCCGCCGTAGAAGTGGAACATTCCACCGACATGCATATCATTGTAACTACCACCGCGAAGAAACCATGGACTCGAAGAGCTTACAAACATTTGAATATCTCCATACCATCCTCCAGTCTCTGATAAGGCATGCCCATAACATATTCCATTAGCACACGCTGTATCTATACTGCTTCCATATAAATCATAATACTTAGAATTTGGTATTTTGTTACCATCTTCACCTTCAACAAAGCCAGATAAGCCTACGGTTAGCTTTCCATTATCGTCAAACGATCCCATTATAAATTCCCAAGCTCCACCAGATATATCATATACTCCTGTAATGTTTCCTGTCGTGGACGCTTTTTGGCCTGCTACTGTTTCATAAGTGTTTGTACTACAAGTATCAGTACTTTGAAATGCACTTGCAGAATTTCCTGCGATTCCTGTTATAAATTGCATACAGTTATTAATATATACTTCTTCTCCACCATTTCCATATTTGCCATATTTACTTTGGGAAAGATAAGCAACTGAACCCCATTCTCCATTCTTGCTCATATGAATATCATAACTTATTAAATCATTTTTAAATCCATATGTATCATATTTCTTTTCTTGCATATTTCTTGATGCATAAAATGCGTTTGCTATATTTACATATCTCCATGAAACTACAGTCGGTTTTATGATTGGTGTCAATTCTGAACTATTAGCTCTTGCATCATCATTATCTCCATATATTCTTTCTTGGTTACTTGTTTCAAACTTTCCATACCAGATTCCTTCTAATTGTTTATTATCAAAGGTAAAGGCTGGATGTACTCTATAATCATCGCTTGGGGTATTACTAGTTCCATTGATAAAGTTAACTTTAATTTCTCCTGGATTTAGGTAGCAATCATATTTATAACTACTATTATATGTGCAAGTACTATTACCTCCTCTTGTTCCCTCTGGTATATAGTATTCATATCTTGGTATCCATACCCACATTGTGTTGATATCTTCCATGGGTATTTCTATTCCTGGTTCTGCTTCCTGATATGTATCTCTATGTGTTGCAGTAACCGTTACTGCATTCGCCCATTCTTGTTTATCATAATCATACCATCCAGCATATCCTGCTTTTACCCACTTTTGTTGTGCTCCATCATAAACTACTGGTATTAACCCTTCTACTAAAGCAGGTACATTGGCTCCACTTTTATCTTGTGGTTCTTGATATGGATCTAATGTAGGAGCAGTTGGATCATCTATTGCTCCATTTTGTGCATATACATTTACTTTTACAGAGAAAGTCATATTATTATATATCCAACTTCCATTTACTACTTGATTCGCTTTTTCATCGATCCACATTCTATACCGGAATGTTTTTTCATAATTGCTTTGACCATCCGGAATTTCTTCTCTATATAATGTCTTTGCTTTTGATATACTTGTATCTTTTAATAGACTTGGTACTTTACTATCATATAATTCACTATATAAATTTAAATTATTTCCTGTTGGTAATCCCTTTGTTTCGGGGTCACTTTCTGCTCCATCCTTTACAACTCTTAAATAAGTTTTTACTACTTGTTCTGGTAAAGTAGAAATATTTTCTTTAGTTACATATATTTCATAATTAATAGCTGCTCCTTTGGTTGTTGCCCTTACATCAAAGTCAAAGACATCTTTATTCGCTTGATCTAAGACTTCTCCATCTTCATCACTCATTGGAAAAGCATTCTCTATAGATACTCCTCCATCTTTACTTTTACTTTCATCATAAAGAAAAGTTAAAGTTCCTGTCTCAATTTTATTTTCCTTTTCTCCTTGTCTTGAGTATTGAAAAAAGGCAAAAGTGGTTCCTACGGTAATGAGGACTAAAGCCAATACCAGTAGGCAAACTGCTATTAATTCTTTCTTAGTTCTTTTCATATCTCTACTGCTCCTTTACTATTTATACTTCCCATTATAGTTTATTTTTATTATAAAAACACAAAAGTTAACTAAAAAGAAATTATCTATTCTATTTTTATTATAAAACTACCCCCCCCCACGTCAACTTTTTGTTTACTTTTCTCAAAAAAATTTTAAATGTAAATTATTTACTTAACGTGTAAATTATTTACTTAACGTCACGTTTTTGCTCTTATGAGACGTTACTTCTGAACTATTGAGGGGAAGAAATAAAAAACAAATGCAAGGACGAATGGAATGAGTTCATCTTGATCCTTGCATTTGCTTTTTTATTTTTTTTTACAATTTTGATTCAAATAAAGTACTCCTTTACTTAGTTTAATAGTAAAATGCAATTAATGTTAATTTGTTGCAATATCTAGAGAAAATGCAATATTTTCTCTTTTAT
>CANQIE010000015.1 GCA_947623935.1 uncultured Bacilli bacterium
TTTGTTCAATTAACATTTTACTGGATCAATCGCTTTTTGTATATACTTATCGGTGTCACATCAATTGTAACTCTACATAAATTAAAGAATTGTGTCGACTTGGTTCTTGCAATTCTTTTATTTTTTTGTTATTATTAGAATAGAATAAAATAAGGGAGATGGAAAGATGAGTTTAGATTGGTTTATGACGATCCCTGGAATGTTGATTTCTGGCGGAGTGTTATTATTATTAGTCGCTCTTGTGATCTATGTGATTACGAATATGAAAGCAAAGAAAGAAAATAAAATGGAAGTGGAGGAAACAACTCCAGTAATGGAAGAAAATACGACAGCAAATGTCGAAAGTGTTCCTGTTGTGGAGCCAGTGAATCCTGCTCCTGTAGTAGAAAGTCCAGTTGCTAATGTTACTACTGCACCGGTTATGGAAGCTATTCCTACCCCTGTAGTAGAAGCACCTACAACTCCTGTTACGC
Source organism: uncultured Bacilli bacterium (assembly GCA_947623935.1). Taxonomy (GTDB): domain Bacteria; phylum Bacillota_I; class Bacilli_A; order RF39; family UBA660; genus Faecenecus. Next base: position 474 of record CANQIE010000015.1, read on the forward strand.
CGGTTGCACCAGTAGTGGAAAATTTAACTACTCCGGTTCAAGAAGTAGTTGCTCCAGTTCAAGAGGTGGTAACTCCTAGTCCAACGGTTACTCCGGTTATGGATGCACCTGTAGCTCCAGTTGCACCTATAGAAAGTACCCCAGCTGCACCAGTAGTACCGGAGGTGACCCCTTCAGTTCCTAATTTGGATGCTCCTGTTGAAGATGTACAACCTCCAGTAGTAGAAGATATTAATCCTACTCCAGTGATGGAAGTTCCAACACCAGAAGTAGCACCTGTCCCTGTTCAAGAGGTAGCCCCTACGCCTGTTCCAGAACTTACACCTGATCCAGTACAACCTAGTGTATCTATTTATGGAGGCGCTAATCCACATGTTGAACCAATGCAAGAACCTGAACATCGTCCTATTTATGGAGGAGCAGATCCCTTGGAAGCAACCATGCGTATGAAGCCAATAGATCCAAATCCAGCCCAAAATGTGGTACCACCTGTTGCTCCTACAGTAGAAGCTCCTACCCCAGTAGCACCTGCTTCTGCAAGTCCTATTCCTGAAATTGTTCCTACTAATGAGGCTCAACCTGTTCCTGTAGAAACAGCTAATACTGAAGCTATTGAGGAATTATAAAAAAATAAAGATTTTAAGTTACATAAAATAAAAAATCCTTTCATATAGTTAAGATAGAAAGGATGAAATATTTATGGAAACACTTAAAGTATCGAGTAAATCCAGTGCTAATTCAGTGGCCGGAGCCCTTGCTAATGTTTTTCGTGAAAAAGGTAGCGTAGAAATACAAGCAGTAGGTGCTGGAGCCCTTAATCAAGCGATTAAAGCGATTGCAATTGCACGTGGATTTGTAGCCCCTTCGGGTAAAAATTTGGTATGTATTCCTGCCTTCACCGATATTACGATCGATGGCGAAGAACGTACCGCTATTAAATTAATCGTAGAAGCACGTTAAGTGCTTTTTCTTTTAAAAAAGATTTGATTGACTTTTATAGTTATTCTCCCTTATAATAAAGTAAATCACTGATGGGAACATAGAATAGACTTTTTCTTCCAAAGAGAGTTCGTGGTTGGTGGAAACGAATAAGAAATGCTATTTGTCTACTCCCTAGAGAACCTAATCCGTTCCGGCTAAAAACCGTTATATGAATTAAGTAAATAAGGATGGTACCGTGGTTTTTTCACTCCTTGGCGTCATTCTTTTTGTTTGGAAAGGAGTTTTATTATGAATCGATTAGCTCTTTATTTAAATGCCCAAGAGTTTGAGGAGATTAAAAATATTCCTGATCTTTATAGTAGATGTCTTCGCTTGGTTGAAATCCTATTTAAAAACAGGGTAGATAAACAAGGACTTCCTTATATAAGACATTTGGTGCGCGTTGCTAGTAAGATGAGTACTTATGAAGGAAAAGTACTAGGGCTCTTACACGATACGATTGAAGATATTAGTTATATTGAATATGAAGATTTACAAGATATTGGCGTTCCACCGTCCGTAATTGAAGCGTTAAAACTAGTTACAAAAGAAGATGTAAGTCAAGGTTCTTCCGATATAGTACGTTTAAAAGGTTATCACGAAATGATTAGTCGTATTGTCGATAGTGGAAATCCGCTTGCAATTGAACTTAAATTTAATGATATGATGGATAATTTTAATCCAAAACGATTACAAAGTTTACCAAAAGAGGAACAAGATTGGCTCTATCAAAAATATGGTGGCGAAATTGAACGACTTCATTATGCTTATCAAAAAGTAAAAAAATAAGAAAGAAAAGAGGAAATAGATATGTTAGATATTAAATTTGTAAGAGAGAATAGAGAAAAAGTAGAAGAGAATATTAAAAAGAAATTTCAAGATAAAAAACTTCCGTTAGTAGGCGAAGTTATTGCCTTAGATGAAAAGTTTCGGTCTTTAAAAAGTGAAGGGGACGATCTTAGAAAAGAAAGAAATGATATCAGTAATCAAATTGGTGGTTTGATGCGTGAAGGTAAAAAGGAAGAAGCGGAAGAGAAGAAACAAAAAGTTGTTGAAATTAATAAAAAGTTAGAAGAAATTGAAGCTAGTGAAGAAGAAGTAAGCAAGGAATTAAAAGCTAAGATGATGATGATTCCAAATATCATTGCAGATGATGTTCCTGTTGGAAAAGATGATTCTGAAAACGTTGATGAAGAACATTTTGGAGAAGCTGTTGTTCCGGATTTTGAAATTCCGTATCATGCCGACATTATGGCATCGTTTAATGGACTTGATAAAGATGCAGCAGGCCGTGTAAGTGGAAATGGTTTCTATTATTTGATGGGTGATATTGCACGCCTTCACTCGGCTGTTCTTGCCTATGCACGAGACTTCATGATCAATAAAGGGTTTACGTACTGTATTCCACCTTTCATGATTCATAGTGATGCGGTGGATGGTGTTATGTCGTTTGAAGAAAAAGAAAACATGATGTACAAGATTCAAGGAGAAGACTTGTATTTGATTGGTACTAGTGAACACTCGATGATTGCTAAATTTAAAGATCAAATCTTAAAAGAGAGTGATTTACCGATTACTATGACGTCTTATTCGCCTTGTTTCCGTAAAGAAGTAGGTTCACATGGCATTGAAGAGAGAGGCGTATATCGTATTCACCAATTTGAAAAACAAGAAATGGTTGTACTATGTAAGCCAGAAGATAGTGAAGAATGGTACAACAAGATGTGGCATTATTCAGTAGAACTCTTTAGAAGTCTCGATATTCCTGTTCGTAAACTGGTATGTTGTTCAGGTGACTTAGCTGATTTAAAATATCGTTCTTGTGATATTGAAGCATGGAGTCCTAGACAGCAAAAATATTTTGAAGTATGTTCATGTTCTAATTTAACCGATGCCCAAGCTAGAAGATTAGCCATTCGTTATAAAAAGGAAAATGGTGATAAAGAACTTGTTCATACGTTAAACAACACCGTTATTGCTCCACCTAGAATGTTGATTGCTTTCCTTGAAAACAATCTACAAAAAGATGGAACAGTTAAGATTCCAGAAGTATTAAGACCTTATATGGGTGGCAAAGAGAAATTGGAGCCCAAGGCTAACTAATTAAATAAAGGAAGTTAATAATATATTAGCTTCTTTTTTATATTTAATTTATAAAAAAGTTTTTCCAATCCAACAAAAAAACTTTTACACTATTTTTCTTGAGAAAACATATTTTCCTGATTATACTAATAGTAGGGGATGTTATCAATGAAAGTAGAATTAGAAAAACAAAGACAAGCTTATATACAAGCTTTATATGAACTTGTAGATTTAAAGGGAGATTGTCCCAAAGATAAATTGATTTCTTTTTATACGGAGTACTGTAAGTTTTGTTATGAAAACAATCTTTCTACATATGATCGAGTATTAGAAAATAAAGGAGAGTCTATTTTTATTATTGATGAGAAACCCATTGACTATGTTATTGATAAGGAACAAAAAGAAAAAGCTCTTCTTCATTTAAAAAGCGTGTTACAACATAGAAAAGAAGGACAAAGCGATGGCATCAGCATGGAAGAAGCAGATCTTATTTTACAAAGTACGGTTCAAAGTGCACGTCTTACGTTAGCCCGTGAAGAAGCTTCTAGAGTAGACTTTTTTGAAGCTTCTTTAGATGGTTGTTGTGGCTATTCACAAGCTTTGACAGCTTTTCCTCTTTTAGATTTAGGAGTCGATATCACGATTAATAATGTGAACTCTTTACCGGATTGTGTTACGAGACATTCCTACATTACATGTACGCTTCCTATAAATGAAGAGGAACAAACGATAGAAAAGGATTTCTTAATCGATGCTACCTATCGTCAATTTTTTATCTTACTTCGCTGTAATGAAGGAAGATTCTATGAGGGAGACGAACGATTTAAAGACAAGTGTGGTCCCGACTGTGGATATTACCTAGCTACTGAAGAAGGAATTTCTTTTGCAAAATCTTTATTAAGTAGAGGATATATGGAGTTAACAGAGTATAATGCTAAAATGTATGGAACAGCTTTTTCGGCAATGTCCATAAATCGTTCTACTACGAAGGAACAAGTACAAACTATTTTAGGTCATTCAGGAAGAGAATACATAGATGCTATGCATCATGAGATGATTCAGGAGGGGTTAGATTATAGCCCTGAAGAAATCTTAGAGAACAAGGGAAATATTAGCTTGTTTAGTGAAATAGGAACTATTCAAGATTTATTAGAAAGTGAAAAAAGAGAAACCATGTAAAAAAAGGAATTCCTGAAAAAGTATACAAAATTTTATAAGAGCATAGATAGAGAAAGAAATAAACACCTTCCTTCATAAAAATATCAATCCTTTTATTGTATATATCAATATAATTGTATAAATAAAACAAGTAATGGTATAGATAAAATACTTGCGTCTACATACCCTCTCATGTTGTCTACTTTAAGTTTACCACTGCATTGCAAACTATGATTGTTTACATTTTCATTTGAAAAAATTAACAAAAAGTTGACCTGGGGGGGGGGTAGATTTATAATAAAAATAGAATAGGAAGTTTCTTTTTAGTTAACTTTTGTGTTTTAATAATAAAAATAAACTATAATGGAAAGTATAAATAATAAGAGGAGAAGTGAAGTTATGGAAGAGAAAAGAAATTTGAAAGGTTTAATTGCAGTTTGTCTACTCGTATTAGCTTTAGTTCTAATTACCGTAGGAACAACCTTTGCCTTTTTTCAATACTCAAGACAAGGAACGACAGAAAATACATTACATACAGGAACATTAACTTTTGTTTATGATGAAACTAAAAGTAAAGATGGAGGAGTATCTATCGAAAATGCTTTTCCAATGAGTGATGGAAAAGGACAAACTCTTACAAAAGGAGACAACGGAGTCTTTGACTTTGATATAATAGCCAAGACCCAAGGAGCACCTATCTATTATGAAATCTATTTAACCAAAGATAATAATTCTACTTTACCAGAATATGCAGTAAAGACGTATTTAACAGAAGTAACAGGTGAAAATGTAGAATCAGGAATTTCTAATCTATTTACAAGTGAGGCAATCAATCTATATAGTGATTTAGGAGAAAGTAAAGTTCCATCGATGTTAAAACAAGAAATAATTGGAAAGACTTTATATCAAGGAAGTGTAAATGAAGAAGAAATTACAAAGACATTCCGGTATAGAATGTGGGTAGATGAGAATGCTAATCAAGTAAGAGGAGGAGAATGGATTCATAATAATAAAACCTTTTCTGTAAAAGTAAATGTATATGCTCAAAACAATAGTATACCTGGGCCAACAGATCAAACTGAAATTTGTAATGATAGTAATGTCAATGAACCAAAGTTGGTAGATGGAATGATACCGGTATATTACGATTATGAAGAAGGAACCTGGAAGAAAGCGAATGCTAACACAGCCAATTGGTACAATTACTGTAATCAAGAATGGGCCAATGCAGTAACGGTATCTGAAAACGGATCATCAAGTGGTCATAATAGAGAATATTATCAGAAAGCTTCTGCAGGAGAAGTTATATCAGTGGACGATATTAACACGATGTGGGTGTGGATTCCAAGATATGAATATAATTATGTAAGTATAAAGAATGCTGGAGGAGATAAAAGCAATTGCACAAATAGTGTTGCAAGTAATTATGAATGCTACCTAAATCCAGGGGAAATTAAAATCAAATTTATAAATGGAACTAGTAATACCCAAAGCGATGATTATATAGTGCATCCAGCCTTTAATTTTGGAGATGACAAATTAACAGGATTATGGTTTGCAAAGTTTGATACAAGCAACCAAGAAGGAATATATGAAGATAGTACTAATGCAAAAGCTAATAATTCAGAATTGACACCAATCATAAAACCGAATGTAGGTTCATGGAGATACGTAACTATATCAAATTCATTTTATGCAGCAAGAAATATGCAAGAAAAGAAATATGATACATATGGATTTAAAAACGATTTAGCCAGTTATGATACCCATATGAGTAAGAATAGTGAATGGAGTTCAGTTGCCTATCTCTCCCAAAGTAAATATGGCAAATATGGAAATGATACTTATGGAGAGAATGACAAAGAAGTATATATAAATAACTGTTCTAGTTTGATTACAGGAATCGCAGGAAATACAGCAAGTGCAGGACAAAGTAATACTTGTACAAATACTTATGATACAATACAAGGTCAAAAAGCATCTACGACAGGAAACATCACAGGAGTCTATGATATGAGTGGTGGAGCCTGGGAACGTGTCATGGGCGTATTAGATAATGGAAGTGGAAAACCAACTATAGCATCATCTGGATTTACAGATAATGGAAAAACTAATCCAATACCAGACAAAAAGTATTATGATTTGTATAGTGGAGATGATGTTACCAAAGCATGTAATGGAACAATCTGCTACGGTCATGCTTTTCCAGAAACTTTAGGTTGGTATGGTGATTATTATAATGATTTAGATTCTGAAAACCCGTGGTTCAATCGCGGCGGCACCTATTCCGATGGCGCGTCTACGGGTGTGTTCGGCTTCCTCAGCACACACGGTGGTATAGGCTTCCTTAGCTCGTTCCGCATTGTGCTTGCTCCTATAGAAACGTAATTCTTTTACTCTTATTTGTCAAGTTAATGAAAAAGCCAGAAATTTCATAAAAGTGAAAAATCTGACTTTTTAATTTTACGAATCATATATATTTTGAATAATATCTCTAATTTTTGATAAATATATAGTTAAAATTAAAGAAGTTTCATAAAAAAACTTTATTTTTCTTCTTTTAATTCTAATTCGTAGAGATGTTTATAAAGGCTGTTTCGTTTTAGTAGTTCTTGATGACTTCCTTCATCGATGACTTTTCCATCATCGACTAGAATTATACGATCACTATTAATAACGGTGGATAGGCGATGGGCAATAATTAAAATCGTATATTTTCCTTGCATACTTTTGATAGATTCTTGAATTTCATGTTGAGTTTCATTATCCAAAGAACTGGTTGCTTCATCGAATAAAATGATTTCGGTTTCTTGTACTAAGGCTCTTGCAATGGCTAGTCTTTGTCGTTCTCCTCCTGATAAAATGACGCCTCCTTCACCTACATAGGTATCGTATCCATCCTTTAATGAAAGGATAAAATCATGAAGATGGGCCATCTTACAAGCTTCGACCATTTTCTCTTCGGTTAAGTCTTTTTTTACGATGGTTAAATTGTCTCTTATACTCATATTAAAGATGTAAGGATTCTGACTGATAATCGAAAGGTTCCCACGGAGGCTATCTTTATCGAGTTCTTCAATATTGACGTGATCGATTTTAATTTTTCCTTGGGTAGGATGGTAAAGCCCTGCGATTAAATTGAAAATCGTCGATTTACCGGCTCCACTCCTTCCTACGATGGATACGGTCTCATTTGGTTTAATCTTAAGATTAATTCCTTTTAATATAGGGTTATCTTGTTCGTATTCAAAATAAACGTTTTTAAATTCGATATTACCTTTAACTTTGTCTAAATGAGTAGATCCGAATGTTTCTTTGGGGAACTCTTTACCATCGATGACTTCGAACACTCTAGAAGCAGCCAAGGTAAAACTTTTAATACTTTCCAATATGGATTCAAAGTTGTAAGAGATATTGGCAATGCTACCGCGGTAATTGAAAATGATAATCATGGTCGCAATTGTCAATTTGTTTTGTATAATACAGTAAATTCCAAGAAAGACAATGGCGATATCTAGTAAATCACTTAGGGAACCACCGAGGAGTCTAAATTTATGTCTTGTGATGTCCATATTCCAACCATCTTGATTTAGTCTATCAACCACTTCACCGCTTTTTTGGATGAAACTTTTTTCGGCATTTAGTACTTTGATATCTTTGCAACCACGTACCATTTCGGAAGCAAAACCACTCGCTTTTTCACTCATCTTTCGTAAGATTTTCCTTTTTTCTTGAATCTTTTCAGAGGCATATTTTTGCTCTAAATAGGTTACTAAGATATAAAAAACAAAGGCTACAAAAATGATTTTACTTAAAAAGAAAATACTGGTTAAAATACCAAAGCAGGTGATTAAATAGGTAATTTGATCGATCGCTTGCAAGGTAATGTTGGCAAGATTTGAAGTGTCGTTTCCAATACGTTCGGTAAACACACCACTGGAGTTTTGATTTAGGGTATCCGTGGTTATTTTTAATGTTTCACTTACAAGTTTTAATTGAATATTTTTTCTTAAGGCATAGAAATATTTCCAAAAAAATACGTTATTTACGAACCGTATTACGTTAAAAGACATTTCAAGTAAAAAGATTAATAATGTGGCAATAATCACTTGATCAAAGAGTCCATTGGTAAGCGTTATAATCTGTCTTGCACTAAAGAGGGGAATAACTGCTTCAATGCCACAAATAACGATACAACCTATCAAAAAGAAGATAAGATATTTTCGTTCCTTTTTTGCATACTTATAAGTCTTTTTGAGATAACGCCACGTATCTTTAAATCCTAAGTTTTCTTCCTTTTTCATTTTAACACATCCTAAACTAGGTTCATTATAACAAAAAACTTTCTGAATAAAAAGAAAAAAGGCTTTTTTATTGAAAAATCGGAGTTTTTGTGTTAAAATAGGTCTACTTAAAAAGAAGGGGATAGAATGATTTTCGAGAAGTATGATTCTTTAGATAAAGAAAGAGATCCTATGACTATTACGATGGAAAAAAATACGCTTTATACCAAGTTTATTATCCATCATGATGGACCTCGATTTTCTATCGAAAAAGATTTTTTTGGAAATTATAAAATTGCTTCTTTTAAGGAAGAAGAAGTTATGGTTATATCTAAGTTTACCTTCATGCATTATGTAGAAAATGAACTAGCTACCTATCTTTATGATTTTCTAAAACAAATGATAGGGCATGCGCTTTTGAAAGGCATTTCCACTTTTGTTCCTCATGATTTTATTCAAATTGGAAAAGAGGAAGCAGTGTCCTTAACTCTACACTCGGACGTAGGGTCTTCTTTATTTTCTTTATCGTATAATCCTAAAAAATACGATGAAGTAGTTCTTCACTTTATCAATCATGGAGGTGACGGAGTTCATATTTTGCGAAATCAAAGTGGAAAATATGCCTCTTTTATAGAAACCTTTGATTATCTATTTGAAACACTAGGTGATTTTATGGATTCTACTAAACAAAAACCTTCTATTCCTTTAGAAAACCGCGATTTTATAGTTAAATCCACTCCTTCTTATAAAGAATTTATAGGGGATGGAACTTTACTTATCTATAAAGATAACGAAAATGATTATTACTTGAGTGGAAAAACTAAAAAGGATAGTTCCTTGATTCTACATAAAAAAGATATTCATACTTTAGAAGGCATAACTTTTGAACATTTCTTTAGACTAATGAAACGAATCTATGGAGCAGTCGTGTTAGAGGGAAAACATGCTGCTCATTGGTACTATCCGGATGATTTTCTAGATCCTAAAAATAAAAAAATCACGTGGATAACTGATCGAGGAAATAATAAAAAATTAGAACTCATCTATGGAAAAGATGAACTTTCTATAAATCTTTTAACGATCGATAAAACAAGAAAAATAGAGTCCGATGTGGAAATTTGTACGAGTGGTTCCAGGTATAAACAGCAATGGACGCATTTCATGGAAATGTTTAATGAAATGAACGTTGCTTTTGAAATGATCGATACCAATCAGAAAAAGCCTTATACCAAACATTAAAGGGGAGATAAAAATGAATATGGAAAAAATAAATACCAAAGAAGAAACATTTACGATTACTGAAAACGAGGGAAGTAAGCGTTATACGGTGTGCTTTCAAGGAAAGAAATTATCTATCGAAAGAACGAATGAAAAAGATTATATCATTACATCTTCTTCCGATTGGACCGTTTCTTCCGGCTTTACTATGGAAGGGCAAATTTTTTCTTGTTTAAGAAATAGTGTGCTCTATTTATTAGGTACGCTTTGTTTGGAAGGAGATGCTTCTCTTCCTAGAGATACTCTAAAGATGGACCGCGAAGCTCAATGGGAAAAAGTACTTATTCATTCGGATCAAGGAGACACTTCTTTTTCTCTTTTTCATGGCCCCGCCGATAAAGGTTTTATTTGTACTTTGAATTTTTATGGAGGAAGTCCTCAGCAAGATAGAAAAGTAGTTATTAAACGTCAAGGAAAATATCATGCGCTAATCACGGGGTTTGATCTCTTTTTTGAATATTTAGAAAAGCAGTTTGAACCTTCTAAAAAAGCAAAGACATCCCTTCAAAAAAGAGCTCATCTTTTAGTGCAAGCGAGTCCTCAAGTTAATACCTTGAACTTGATTAAACCGCATCAAAAAGAAAGATTAATTTTCTATCAAGATGCTCACCATATTTGTCATTTTTTAAATGGAAATCGTAAAGAATCGTTTTTTTCGATTTATAATCAAGATGAAAAAACGGAAGAAGGATTCTTATATAAACAATTTTTACAACTTATGGTACAAATCTATGGCGAAATAATGATGTGTGATGTTTTTACTGCGCGTCAACTTCCTAAGGATTTTTTGGATTTAGAGAAACGAAAAATCGTGTTTCACGACCGTACTGGAAAAAATCAAAAATTAGAATTAACGCATGAAAAAGGGGCTATTCAAATTCATCTTTTACCGATCGATGAACATCAAAAAGTAGATTCAGGGGTAGCTATCCGTATGGGAGATACTACTTATCTAGGAGAAGGAGCTCATTTTTATCGATTATTCGATTGCTTGATGGATGCTTTTGGGAAAGAAGCGGAACCGGTAAAAACAGCTGTTCCACAAAAAATAAAAAAACGAAAGGACTAAAAAAGTCTTTTTTCTTTATTTTACAAGGGCTTTAGGCGTTCGAAGTTGACATTTTCTTGACATTTTTCATACTTTATGGTATAATGTAGCAGTCTCTTTAAGAAGAGGGAATTAAACACTTTAAATAATTGATTAAAAAACAAAACTTCCTATCATAATAGAAATAGGACAGTTAAAAAGCCTTCTTGCTTAAAGTTTGACAAAGTTTTAGCGAACTGCTAGAATAGTTAATTGTCCCCTTGAAAACAAAGGAGTGTATTTTAAATGTTTTATGATATTACCCAAGCAGTGAAAGCGTGTGAAGAAGATCCATTGCTGATATTCGAAGCCATTAAAGAAGGGCATTTTGATTTAGTGGATCAACTTCTTACAAAAAAACAAGTTTCGCTTAATACGGTCGATCTACATGGGGATGATGTATTATCGAACCTATTAAAGTATGGACAATATGAACTTGTACTTAAATTCATGAAGAATAAAGATTGGGATATAAACCATCAAAATAATGATGGAGATACGTTTGCCCATATCTTAGTGTCTATCGATTATAAGAAAGTAGCAAGTATCATTCAAAAATTGAAGAAAAGAAATGATTTTATCCCCAATATTAAGAATAATAAAGGAGAAACCATTCTCGATAAATCGATTAATGATCATTACATCTATACGACTGTTAAAGTTTTAGAGGATGAACGTTTTAATAACATCGATATCTTATCGTTTAAGAACTTATACGATACGTATATCAAGACCAATAACTATGGTAAGTATTCTAGATTATCGAATTTAGAAATTATTGTGGATAACTTGGAAGATAAAAAATTAGTACCTAGTATGGAAAAGATTATTAAGTTCATTCAAACAAACTTTGACGCGGTTAAAGAAGAAATTTTCACCAATAAAAAAGGGACAATGGATGAAATGATTAACACGTTACTAAAAGAGCATGTTTAAAATGCTCTTTTTTAGTGCTTCAAAAAATCATTTAAAGCTAGAGTATAAATTTGTTAAAGAGTATGTTATAATGTAAAATGAGAATAGAGGTGTGTTGTATGTTTTGTTCAAAGTGTGGAAATCCAATAGATGATCATTCTGCTTTTTGTTCGAAATGTGGAAATAAAATAAATGTTCAAGAAGGAGTAAATCAGCAACAAAATCCTACTATTCCTAGTTCAAATACAACTTCTCCAATAGAGGCAAACAGCAATACCGTTTCTTGGTCCAATCCGTATCCTATCAATGAACCGTTAAGTCAGCCTGTTTTACATAACCATTCTAATGAAGATAAGCGAATGATTCTAATTGGGATGGGCGTTGGAGTAGGTGTTCTTGCCATTTTATTTTTAATTATTTTGATATTTGGAAAGAATAGTGAAAAATATTATTTTGATACTAATTCCAATGAGCCGGATAATGAAGTAGTAACTACCAGTAATGCTTCAACTAAAAAAGGAAAATACAGTACAGTTATTATTTATGATAATACTTATTCAGGTGTAAAAATAACTAATAATCGAGATGCTTTATCTTTAATTGAAAAAGATTCTGTTTCGCAAAAAGTAAACTGTCCTAGTGAGATCCAAAAAGTAGAGGATGAAATCATTAATAACTATGGGATAACAGCTGTTAACTTGTGTGAAATGGATGTCCAATTTGCGAGGGAATTAGGGAATGTTTTTAAAAAAATTTACGAGGAATATCCTAGCGTAAGAGGATATATAACCAATCTTACGTTGGTAAATGCTCCTATGCAAAATAACTACATTGCTGCATTTATGCCAGTGTTTCATTTTGCGACTTCTGATTCCTCATCTACTTATCCATGGGTCATTAAGACACATATTTTGTTAAACTCGGCTTATTTTTTAAATCAAGAAAGACTTTCATCGTCGGTATCGGAAGGCTCTAATTCAGGACATTTTCCAAAAAATACTACGATCTATTCTCCCGTAGCTCATGAATTAGGACACTATTTATCCTTCTTGGCGATGATGAAACACTACGAATTAAACTCTATATTGTTAATCGACAGTAATACCATTAATCCTTTTTATCAGTTATACACCGATTTTGGAACAGGAGATTATTCTCTATCCATGATTACAGAGGCCTATGAAAATTATAAAAAAGATACACCTACGCCTTTATCTTTAGATGACTGGAGAGGAACTATTTCTAATTATGCTCTTGCCAAGGATAATAGTGGAAACTATATCTACGATGAAACCATTGCGGAATCTTTCCATGATGTTTACTTAAATGGCGATAATGCTAGTGAAGCCAGTAAGTATATTGTAGCTGTATTAAAAGATAAGTTGGGAAGTAGGTGAGTGGAATGAAGAAAAAAATTTTTATAATTGCTGGACTTGTTTCTTTAACGGTTCTTCCGGTTTATGCACTTTCAAATTCTTTTCAGTTTGATCCATCCCATCTTTCTTTTACTTCCAATAGCAAAAAAGAGGATATCGTAGATAATTTTAATGAAGAGTATCATTTAACTTATACTACTTCAGATGAAAATAAAGAACTTGAAGAAGAAATAAAAAATCTTACTAAAAAAACGACTTATTTATTATTTGGGGATTTTAATAATACACAAGAGTCTAGTGAAGATTACTATAAAAGGCATCAAGATTGGTTCGATCTTCGGTATGCGCCCGATATTCCATTAGATAATCAAAATCCTCAAGGCATAGATACGAATAGTCAAGAGTATAAAGATGATTTAGTCTCGGGATTAGCTCTTCCTCAAGTTTTTAATCAAGCCAATGAAATGGGGCTTATTTACCAGTCGTATGGAGATATTCGGATAACCTATTTAGATGATATGATTATTAGTTCCATTACATTACCTAATGTAAAAATCAAAAGACAAAGTAAAGAAGACCCAATGAATTATGATTATATTGAAACCAATTATATCATGTATTATTTTTATAAAGAACTAAATGAGGATTGGAAATTATACTATTTATATGGGGAATCAACCGATGAAGTAAATACGTATTTTACTGAAATAGAATCTTCTGAGACAAACGGGATCATGTCCATTGCTCCTTCGTATGAATCACAATTAGAAACAGTATATAATTTTGAAAAAGTAAAAAGTATGACCCAGGAAGATTTAAATGCGGTTTACGATGCTAACATTAGTAATATAGTTTATTTAAATAGTTATTATAACAATAGGGTAGTTGCATCGGCAAATGGCTTTTTTATAGATAAGGGGTTAATAGTTACTACTTGGAAATTTATAGAGAAGTCACTCGTTAATGCTCAATATATCACCGGAAAAGATAGTCATTTGAATCCTTTTGAAATAGAAGGCATTGTGACACTTAATCCTATGACCGATATCGTTGTTTTGAAACTAAAAGAAGAAAATTCTTCGTTTGTTAAAATAGGCGATTCTGAAACATTAAATATTGAAGATCCTGTAATTACTTTAAGTAGTAAATCAGGAACGGGAGTTTTACTGCAAACGGGTATCATTATTTCTAATGATGATTATATTCAAACATCAATCCCATTATCAGTGGTAGATGAAGGAAGTCCTTTATTAAACAGTGGAGGCGAAGTTGTTGGAATCAATACTTCTAAAGCAGCACAGTCTAGTATATCTATTGCTATGAATGCAAAAGTGTTAAAAGAAATTCAGGATAAGTTTTCTTCCCTTGATTTTAACTCATTAGAAAGTATTTCTTTTGATACCTTAAAAGAAAAATATTACTATACCAAATATAACGATGAAATTAGTAGGAATAGTATTCCTCAAGATAAATGGAACGAATATTCACAAATTGGAGCTATTTCGACCACGATGCATTTAGAATTGATGAAGGCCAGTTATAAAGATGGAATCGTTAGTTTACGGTATAAAAATGACATATCTCAATATATAAATAGCATGCAATTGGCGATGGATTTTAAAGAACAACTGGTGAAAGAGGGCTATGAGCTAGTCATGGATAGTACTTCAAAATCGATATATCAAAATAATAGGTATCAAGTTATTCTCATGGATGAATTTGATTACTTAATAGTAGTGATGGTGAAATTATGATGACAAAAATATTTGGCGTGTTCAAAAAATATAAATATGCCATAATAACGGCCTTATTCATTTTAATTGTAGGAGTAGGTATAGGTCTTTTATTCCTTCCTAGGCATCAAGAAATGGCAAACATAAAGGAATTGAATGAAGAAAGCTATGCTTTAAATTACGATAGTACTTGGGATATAAAAAGTAAAACGGAGAATGAAATTGTTTTAAATCATGGTAATGAAGGCAAGATAACGATTCAAATCAGTACTTTAATAGACGACTATCGCTATGCTACCATAGATGAACTGATCGACGAAGTGTTATATACTATGCAACAACAAAATCCATCTTATCACTTGTTAGCAAAGAAAAAAGATAAGATTACGCAATATGAATTTGAAGGATACAAAATCTTGTATGAAAACGAAACTGAGCAAGTGATGGTAACCCTTTATAAAACTGGTGATAAACTTATTTTAATAAGATATGAAGCAGATAATGATTATTTTGATATCTTGTTAGATAGTGTACAATCTATTGTTTATCATTTAACTATAAAAGAAGATCATTTTGAATTACAAAATAATCTAAGTTTAGATATGGTCTCTATAGCATATGATGAAAATACAGAATTAGATAATGTGCTTAATGAAAATAAGACTTATACGATTGCCAAAAATAATTATTATGTGGAATATGCTATTCCAGCTCTTTTTTCCCAAAGAACACTAGATTCTTCTTTGGGAAGTTTCCAATTAAAATTAGCATCTGGAAATATAGATTTGACTGTAAATATCTTAAATAGAAACTTATACGAATATTTAGATAAAAATGAAACCAGTAATGTATACAATAATTATAAGTATTATAAAACGAGTGAAGATTATACAGATTTTCAAGAGAGCTTAGCTAAATTAGAAAGTAATTATGAAAGTTATATTTATAAGAATGAATATTACAATAGTCTAAGAGATGAACAAAAAGAAGAAAATGTAGAATTAATGTATGCTTTAAATAATAGTCATATATTAATTGTTACTATAAAAGCAACAGGTGTTCCTGCAACCCAAAAATTGATTCAGCAAATTCATATTAATACTTCAAGAAACTATGCAAGTTATGTTAAAATAGAAAAAGAGGATAACTTCTTAATTGGAGTATTACAACGATTTAGAGATTACAATAACAAGGAAATTGATTATGTAAAGTTAAAAGTTCCAGATAAATATGAAGAGATTGATAAAAATAATAATCTTTATTTAGAAAGAAATTATGCTCTTAATTATAATGAGGACAAGTTATTCTATGATTATGAAGTACATTATGGGTTGACGACTTTATCGGATGAAGCCATTATCAAATCGATTAACTCAGCCTACATTACATCTGCTTATGGGGAAGCTCATGAACTCATTTATACAAAAGATTTAACTGTAAACAACAAAAAATTTAAAGTTTATGAAGGTGGATATACGAAATTAAGTGGTATAATGTTTACGAATACTAATAGAGAGAAGTATTATGTAAACAAAAAAGTTCTTTTCTATGAAATTCCAGAAAGAGGCAATTTATACATAGAAATCAATGGTAATGGTAAAGGATTGGGTGATGATATTTTAGAAGAATTGACAAACTTTACAATCGAAGTAAAAAATTATGAATAAGAAAGAGGTTAAAAAATGAATTGTAAGAAATGTGGTTCTCCTTTATTAGAGAACGATCAATTTTGTAAAAACTGTGGAGCCCCAGTAAACGGTCAAAATGAACAAAGCAATGTTCAATCATCCATGAATCAAGTAAATCAACCAGTTGTAAATAATCAAATGAATACTCAACAACCAATGAGTCAGTCGGTTCAAGCACCACCACAAAATTATAATCCATCTGCATGGAACAATGGATATAATGCAAATCAGAATTATCAATCACCAAAATCAAATGATAATATGAAGAATATTATTATTGGTGTTTTAGTGGTAGTTCTCATTGGTGTCGTTGCTTTCTTTATGCTTAATAATAAAGGAAATAATTCCTATAATGGCGGTTTAGCAGGAGATGTAACAGGAAATGGAGAGAATGGCTCTACAGGTAATGTAACTAATACATCCAATTCTTCTCAAACTTATAAAGTAAATTTCAAGGGATTTACCTTTAATGTTCCTGACAATTTAGTTTATGAACAAACAACTGAAAAACTCTACATTGGTGATGCAGCAGGTACTTGGATGGTTCAATTAGAAGTCGAAGAAGGAAATTATACACAACTAAAAGCAAATAAGGATCAGCTTCCATTATTAATGCAACAAATTGGATTAACGAGTAGTATGGCAGAAGTAAAAACATTTGGGGGAGTAGAATTTATTACCTTAGAAGTTTCTTCCGCTGGAGAAAATGCTATTATGGCTTTAACTAAAGCAAATGAAATGTATTTTATTGGTGTAACTGCACTTAATCAAGCCAACGAATTTGATTATACATTATTAGAAACCATTGCTCCAATCGTTAGTTCAGCTAAACAAAATACTTTCTCTAACAGTATTACTCCAAATACGGACATCGATATGAATATCTTTAAAGAATTAGCTAAATAACAAAATTTATTAAAACTAAGAAAGCATTTTATTTTAAAATTTGAACTAGAATAAAGTACTAGTCTCCATTAATAGAGCGATGTCTTCTATTAAAAGACTTGCACTCTAGTTCCTTTTTATTTTATAATAAAAATAGAGAGTTAAAGGAGAAGAGCGATGGACGAGAAATTTGAATTTGTTTATGACCATATGTCAAAAAATGCAAACGCAATTGATAACTTAATGGGAGCCTTATGGGGAAGAGAATTACAACCAGAAGATTTAGGACCTATTATGTTAGAGTTAGGAAGTATCATGAAAGGAATGTATACTACCCAAAAAGATTTTGTAGAAGGCTATGCTGATTCTAGTCAGAAAGAGTTCTTAACGAGTAGACTTGATGAAAAGATCAAAGGACTAGACGATGCTATGGAAGGCTTAAAAGGAAGAGCAAGATAGAATACCTTTAAAAAGGTGTTCTTTTTTTGTTTAGTTTGGTTGCAGAAATAACTAAACCATATTATAATAAGTGGGTATAGAAATGAGTGATCTTATGCAGTTACCGGATTATAAAAAAGCAAGAACAAGAGGTAAGGAAGAAGTCGTTAAAGAACTTTTTTCTTTGGACCCTAAATATCAAAATTTAGGTAAGGGGAAGACTTATTTTGTAAAAACCTATGGTTGTCAGATGAATGAACACGATACCGAGAATATCAAAGCGATGTTAGAGGTTTTAGGTTTTACGGAATCCTCTTCTTATGAAAAATGTGATTTAGTTTTACTTAATACTTGTTCTATTCGTGAAAATGCCCATAATAAAGCCTTTGGTATGTTAGGTAGAATCAAGCATTTAAAGGAGAGTAACCCCCATCTTTTAGTAGGTGTATGTGGTTGTATGGCGCAAGAAGAAGGCGTTATCGAAGAAATTAGAACGCATTACCGCTTTGTCGATTTTGTTTTTGGAACGCACAATTTATATCGTTTACCCGAAGTTTTAGCAAAGACGATCGAAGAAGGAAATCAAGCCATTGAAGTGTATTCTCAGGAAGGAAACATCATCGAAGATATGCCCGTAAAAAGAGCGACTCCTTATAAAGCCTATGTCAATATTATCTATGGATGTGATAAATTCTGTACCTATTGTATTGTACCATATACGAGAGGAAAGCAACGTAGTAGAGCGAAAGAAGACATTTTAAAAGAAGTCCAGGACTTAATTAAAGAAGGGTACCAAGAAGTTACTTTACTAGGACAAAACGTGAATGCTTATGGAAAAGATTTGGGAGTTTCCTATGGACTAGCTGAACTGTTAGAAGAAGTCGCTAAGACCGGTATTCCAAGAGTTCGTTTTATGACCAGTCATCCTTGGGATTTTACAAATCAGATGATTGAGGTCATTGCCAAGTATCCAAACATTATGCCAAGTATTCATTTACCAGTTCAGTCTGGTAGCAGTAGAATTCTAAAATTAATGGGAAGACGTTATACAAGAGAAGAATACTTAGCTCTTTTCCATAAAATGAAAGAGCAAATTAAAGGGGTAACAATTTCAACTGATATTATTGTAGGTTTCCCAGGAGAAACGGAAGAAGACTTTCAAGAGACGTTATCTTTAGTACACGAATGTAAATTCGATAATGCTTTTAGTTTTATCTTTTCGGCAAGGGAAGGGACCCCTGCTAGTAAAATGGAGGATCTATTATCCGAAGAAGAAAAGAACAACCGTCTTTATACCTTGAATGAAGTCTTAAATCATTATTTTTTAGAAAACAATCAAAAGTTAATTCACAAAATTGTTCCTGTTTTAGTGGAAGGAAAAAATGCTTCTAAGAAGACCACTTTATATGGGTATACTGATACCAATAAATTAATTAATTTTGATGGGGAAGAGAATCTAATTGGTAAAATTGTTCCGGTTGAAGTAACGGAATGTAAAACATGGAGTTTAGATGGAAGATTGGTTAAAGACCGAAGTCAAGAAGAAGACAAGGTCCTTAGTACAAACCATTAAAGAGGACGAACTTTATAAGACTTATCTTGCGCTAAGTGAAAAGTTAAAAAAGAATCCGGAAATTATGCAGTTGATTTCCGAAGTTAAAACTTTACAAAAAAAGGCTGTTCGGATGGAAGCACTTGGAAAAAAGGATGAAGCTTTAAACTTAGATCAAGAAATTAAGAAAAAATTAGACCAATTAGAAAATTATCCTCTCTATACCGATTTTGTAGATGTGCAAAAAGAACTTAATCAATTATTTCAATTGATCAGATTTACCTTAATGGATTATTTTAACGAGAAGACCCAGTAGTCTTCTTTTTTTGATCTAAATTTTTGCACATAAAGGAAAGGCTTTGCATAGATTAAACTAGAGGAGGGATAAGATGGCAGTATATAAGGAAATTGTTACGAAAGCGGTCGTTGGCAAAGGAAAGAAAGTATTTACAAATACCGAAAGTGTAAAACCGGAAATTGTACCTACGGCCATTTTAGGATGTTGGGTCATTAATCATAATTTTCAAGGTGTAAAAAGTGGCGATAAAGTTAAAATCGAAGGTAGTTACGATGTAAATATCTGGTACTCTTGTGAAGACGATACTAAGACTGAAGTGGTAAGACAACATAACACCTATTCCGATATGGTTCAAGTTCGAAGAAGAGTAGAATCGGATACCAATAACGAAGAAGTCATTGTTCGAAGTTTAAACCAGCCTACTTGTACGAAAGTCGAAATCGTTGATGGCACCATTCAATACACCATTGAAAAAGAATTAGGTATCGAGTTAGTAGGAGACACCAAAGTAAAAATTGCAATCGATGAAAACGAAGACCCTTGGGACGATATTGTCGATAATGAGGAAGATAGAGTAGAAAATGAAATTGATGAACAAGTAAATGAAGATTTTTTACAAGATAAAGCATAATTTTTAAAATTACTATTGCGTGGTGTTTTACGAATAGTAATTTTTTTGAAAGAAAATAATCTGTTAACAAAAAAAGGTTGACAAAGGTAAAAACATTGATTATACTAGTACTAGTTTTAATGAATGGAGGGATATTATGGCAGTTAAATTAAGACTTACAAGAATGGGAGCAAAGAAAAGACCTACTTATCGTATTGTGGCAAGTGATTCAAGAGCAAAAAGAGATGGCGAATACATCGAATTAGTAGGAACTTACAATCCTATTCAAGATGAAACTGTAATCAAAGAAGAAGTTGCACTTAAGTGGTTACGTCAAGGTGCTAAACCAAGTGATACCGTTCGTAATTTATTAAGTAAGCAAGGCATCATGAAGAAATTTGCAGAAGAGAAACAAGGTAAGTAATATGGATTTAGTAGCACTTACAGAAGAAATTGTTAAAAGTCTAGTAGAAGATCCTGATACTGTTTCTGTAAAAGAATTTGAATCTGAAAACGAAGATGAATTATTAATTCAAGTTCTAGTACAAGAAAGCGATATGGGAAGAGTTATTGGACGTGGAGGTAAAGTTGCGAATGCCATCCGTACTTTAGTCCAAGCCAGCAGTTTCTTAAAAGAGAATAAAAAGATCAAAATTAACATTGATAGTTTTTAAGAGAGCAATCTCTTTTTTTCTTGACTTAATTGTCAGTTTAAGATGACTATTTTATTTACAAATAGCGAATTTATTTAATATAATAGTTTTATAGGGAGTTAAAAAAATGAAAGATAAAATACCTTGTCATATCGGTATTATTATGGATGGAAATGGAAGATGGGCAACTTCCAGAGGTTATGCTCGTAGTAGAGGACATAAAGAAGGAGCCGAAGCCTTAAAAAAGATTATTAAGCATGCGAATGAACTACATCTTCCATATCTCTCGGTTTTTGCTTTTTCTACCGAAAACTTTAAAAGAGATGCCAAAGAAGTCAATTACTTGATGAATCTTTTTGTGCGTCTTTTTAAAAGTGAATTAGATTTTCTAATTGAAGATCAAGTGAAAGTCGTTTTTTCAGGAAGAAGAGAACCCTTACCTAAGAAAGTATTAGATGCCATGGATATTATCACGAAAAAAACGAAAGATAATAGAGGAATGGTTTTAAATGTATGTTTGAACTACGGTGGAAAAACGGAAATTGTCGATATGGTGAAAAGAATTGCCATGGACGTGGAAAATAAAAAAATAACCATAGATCAGATTGATATTTCGTTAGTAGATCACGCTATGTATCAAGATTTACCTCCTTTAGATTTAGTGATTCGAACGAGTGGAGAATACCGTATTAGCAATTTCATGTTGTATCAAGCATCTTATGCTGAGTTTTATTTTAGTCCTAAATATTTTCCTGATTTTACCCCACGGGATTTAGATATAGCCATTGAGGATTATGGAAAACGAAATCGTCGTTTTGGAGGAATAAAGAAATGAAAAAAAGATTATTAGGAGCCGTTATTTTATTAGGCGTATTGCTTCCGATTGTATTTTTAGGAGGCATTTACTTTTCGATTGGTGTATCGGTCATTGCTATTTTAGGAATGTACGAACTCATCAATTTGCGAAAAACCAAAAAGAGTATTCCTTTTGCCATTGAAATACTGACCTATATTTTAGTGGCCTATTTAGTAACCAATCAGTTTGGAACGAATCAGTTCGTGATTAAGTTGGATTACCGCGTGTTATCGTTTCTCATCTTTGTCTTTTTCTTCCCGGTACTCATGATTTCGGATAATGAGAAATATAATTTAAATGATGCTTTCTTTTTGTTTGGTTCTACTTTGTTTTTAGGACTTTCTTGCAATTTGGTAGTGATCATTCGAAATTATTCTCTATCGTATTTGTTCTATTTGTTGATTGTTACGATGTTAACGGATATCTTTGCATACATTAGTGGAAGTATGGTGGGAAAACATAAACTGTGCCCTAATATCTCTCCTAATAAGAGTGTTGAAGGTTTAATTGGAGGAACTTTTATGGGCGTTGTTGGGGCTACATTATTTTATGTAACGGTGATTAATCCAGAAATTTCTCTTCCTACGATTATTCTAGTATCGTTATCCTTATCGTTAATTGGACAGTTAGGCGATTTGGTCTTTTCTTCGATGAAACGCCATTATAATAAGAAAGATTTTTCGAATCTGATTCCAGGTCATGGAGGGATTCTTGACCGCTTCGATAGTTTCATCTTTGTATCACTTGCTGCTGTTATCTTTTTACCCATGTTATAGGAGGAATTTATGTTAACATTACTTTATTTTATATTAATTTTAGGTGTTATCGTTTTAGTCCATGAATTTGGACATTTCATTTTTGCGAAGATTTTTGGCATTTATGTTTATGAGTTCTCGATTGGTATGGGGCCTAAACTTTGGGGTCATAAGAAAAAAGGAGGGGAAACCGATTATTCGATTCGTCTCATTCCGATTGGTGGATATTGTTCTCTAGCAGGAGAGGGGAACGACGAAGATGGAAAACTTCCAAAAGATCGTCTTTTGCAGTCAAAACCTGCATGGCAACGGTTCTTAGTTATGTTCTTTGGAGCAGGGAATAACTTTATCTTAGCTATCCTTTTACTTCTATTTACGGCTATCATTTGGGGTGCACCTTCGACGGTTCCTAAACTTACGGGAATCCAAGAGAATATGCCAGCTTATACAGCCGGTCTTGAAGTTGGGGATACGATTTTAAAAATCAATAACGAAGTCACTTCTACTATCGATGATGTTTCGATTTATATTCAACTTGCTGATAAAGATAAACCACTTGCGTTTGAAGTCAAGAAAAGCGATGGAACCATTAAGACTATCGATGTAACCCCTATCAAAGAAGAACAAGGAACCGAAGTATATCGAATTGGTGTTGAGTTACAACCAGAGATTAGACACGATATTGGCGCGATTTTTGAATACACGGTCGTTAAAACAGGGGCGTTATTTAAGCAAATGTTTGTAACCATTGGAGGTTTGTTCACGGGTAAAATTGGGGTATCTCAATTAAGTGGACCAGTAGGAATCTACGGTATTGTAGGAGAACAAGCAAAAGCGGGTTTTGAAAACATTTTATATTTGATTGCCCTTTTAAGTATCAATGTAGGATTCATCAACTTACTTCCACTTCCTGCTTTTGATGGAGGAAGAATCCTTTTCCTAATTATTGAAAAGATTAAAGGAAGTCCCGTTAAACCGGAAACGGAAAACATGATTCATAATATCGGATTCTTTTTATTACTTGCCTTAATGCTCTATATTACCTTTAATGATATTTTGAAATTATTCTAAAGAAACGCAAAAGTTTCTTTTTTTTGAAGAAAAATAGGATGATTTCGTTTATAATAAAAGTAAGAACTCGCAAGGAGATGGTAAAATGGTCGCCAATGTTTTAGTAGAACTTGCCAATAAAAAAGTAGATCGTACTTTTGACTATTTAGTGCCATCATCGCTTACCCCTATGGTTAAAGTAGGAATTAGAGTCATGGTTCCATTTGGTAATCGTTCTTTAGAAGGATTTGTACTTGCTTTAAAAGAAGAAAGTGAGATTAAAGAATTAAAAGAAATCATAGAAATTATTGATAATGAAGTCGTTTTAAATGAAGAGTTATTAGCCCTTGGAAAAAGAATTCAAGAAGAGACTCTTTCACCGTTAATTAGTTGTTATCAAGTTATGCTTCCTAAAGCTTTAAAAGCAAAAAAAGGGCATCACTTAGGGATTAAATATGAAAGTGTTATATCCCTTACCCATGAAGTAGTCGATTTATCTTGCTACAATGCTCCTCAAAAAGAAATTATTTTAAAACTTCAACAAGAAAAAGAATGTTTAAAAAAAGAGTTAGCTTCTATTTCTACAAGTAGTCTATCAACGCTTTTAAAAAAAGGAATCTTAAAAGAAGAGAAAAAAGAGTATTATCGTTTGCAAAAAGAAGTAGAGAAGAAGGAAAAATATCCTTTGACTCTAGAGCAGCAAAAAGTAGTAGACGAAGTTTTGACTTCTAAAAATACGTATACTCCTTATCTTTTGCACGGGGTTACTGGAAGTGGTAAGACTGAAGTTTATATGGAAATTATCGAAGCTGTTTTAAAAGAAGGGAAAAAGAGTATTGTCTTAGTTCCTGAAATTTCCCTTACGCCTCAGATGGTAAACCGGTTTCAAGCTCGTTTCGGTAGTATTGTAGCCATTCTTCACAGTAGGTTAAGTGAAGGAGAGAAATACGATGAGTGGCGTAAAATAGCAAGAGGAGAAGTATCCATTGTAATTGGTGCCAGAAGTGCCATCTTTGCACCGCTTAGTCCTCTTGGTGCTATTATCATTGATGAAGAACATACGCAGTCGTACCATCAAGAAAATAGTCCTCGTTATAGTGCTATTGATGTAGCCTTAATGAGAGGAGAAACCAATAATTGTCCTGTTATTTTAGGAAGTGCAACCCCTACCTTAGAAAGTTATGCTAGAGCAGAAAGAGGTGTATATCATTTATTAGAACTTCCGCATAGAGTCTTAAACCGGCCTCTACCAAAAGTCACTATTGTCGATTTGAAAGAAACTAGGAAAAGAACTAATTCTTATTTTTCAACTACCTTGTTAGATAAGATTCGTCTTCGTCTTGAAAAAAAAGAACAAGTGATGCTTCTCTTAAATAGAAGAGGTTATTCCTCTTATCTATCTTGTAGCAATTGTGGTCATGTTGTCAAGTGTCCTCATTGCGATATTTCTTTAACCTATCATAAGAATAGTAACACGCTTCGTTGTCATTACTGTGGTTATGGAGAAAAGTATATTACCATTTGTCCTAGTTGTGGTGAAGAAAGTATGTATTCCGTTGGTTTTGGAACGGAAAAAGTAGAAGAGGAATTAAAAAAATGTTTTCCACAGACAGGAATTGTTCGGATGGACTATGATACGACGAGCCGAAAAGGATCGCATGAGAAAATTATCGAAGATTTTGCTAGTGGTAAGTATCAGATTTTATTAGGAACCCAAATGATTGCTAAAGGATTAGATTTTCCTAACGTTACTTTAGTAGGGGTTATTAATGCTGATACAGGGCTCAATATTCCGGACTTCCGTAGTAGTGAAAACACGTTTCAACTTTTAGACCAAGTTTCAGGAAGAAGTGGGCGAGGAACTTCTTTAGGAGAAGTGGTTATTCAAACGTATAACCCTGATCATTATGCAATCAGGTATGCAAAAGAGCATGATTATTTAGGCTTTTATAAAGAAGAGATGAATATTCGAAAACAACTTAAATATAGTCCTTATTACTATATGACTTTAGTAAAAGTTTCTTCTGCCATCGATAGTATAGCTAAAAAAGAAATCGAAAAAATCTATCGGTCACTTGAACGAAATCTCTCTTCTAGTATTTTATTAGGACCCAATCCTAGTCCACTTTATCGAATTAACAATACTTACTATTATCAAATTATTATTAAATATAAAAAAGAAGAGAATCTCTATCCTATCTTAGAAAAGGTATTGAATTATTATGAAAGTAACAATCAAATTAAGATCATCGTCGATTTTAATCCGAGAAGTTTTATCTAGTTTTTAGAAAGAATATAGATTTTTATATTCTTTTTCTTTGGGATATAAGTCAATAGATAAGAAAGAAAAAAGAGAGGAAAAAATAAGAAGATTAGGCAAGATAAAGAGAGCATTCAAAGGAAACAGGAAAAAAATCCCTAAAGAAGAGTAAAAACGAGAAGGATTATAGAAACCTTCTATGTACTCAAAAATAGTCCTTTAGGTTTTTCTAAATCTTCGAAAGGTTGTTAATAAAACCATTTTTTAAAACTAAGATTTAGCCATAAATAACACGTCTTATATATCAATATAATTGTATAGATAAAATAACAGCTTGTCTACATACCCCCTCTAGTTGTCTACTTTTAGCTTACCACTGCAAAATTACATTTAAAATTTTTTTCGTTAAATTAAGAGATAAAGTCACGGTAAAGGAAAAAATAAGTTTTAAGTTGAAAGTTCTCTAAAATCAAGG
>CANQIE010000016.1 GCA_947623935.1 uncultured Bacilli bacterium
TTTTGATGTTATCTATTAAATACTCATCTGACATTTTCTCAAAATGATTTACTGACATTTTTAAAAAAATTTGACATCTTTTTTTAAAGACTGACATTTATTAAAAAGTGCTATTTAGTAAAAGAATCGTTTCTTCCTAGTGTTTTACTATAGGTAATTAAGTTTTCATCGGAAATACCTATAAAAGAAAAATCCGGTTTCTCATCGTAAGCAAAATCCGTTTTCATAAAATCTTTTAATTTTTGAAAACCTAAATCTTTATCTTTTTTGATCTCTTCATATAAGCCATAGGATAAAACAATCGATACCACTTCTAAAAGATTTCTTTCTAAAGCAATTGGAAGAGGATCGTTATCTTTACTGTCTCTTTGCCAGTTTTTAACTTTTTGCAAGGTTATAATACTAAGTGTTTTAGCATAGAGATAGCTATTGGTTCTTAGCTTTGAAACTTCACTTTCAATAAAGCCTTGACTTTCTAAATAATCGTAAGTCAAATAGTCGATGGTATACGTAGGAACTTCGGGAAAAGCCTGATTAAATAAATGCTTAAAGCAAGGATTCATAACCCCATCCACCATATGCATGGTCTCATGGTTTAAAGACTGCAAATCAAAAATACTATGATCTTTGGAGATAAGCGCATAATACTTGTTGAAAAAAGGATCGTGGAACGTAATTCCGCCATAGTTTTCCATGCCTTTTAAAATACGCGAAGAGATTTGATAATTCGTACGATCTTCTAGTAGAGCAAAGGCTATAGGAGTAATCTCCTCGTCATCTAAAGAACGATAAAAATCTTCTGAAAAAGCATAAAGGTAATCTTCATTCATATTGATAGGCTGGAATACGGGATCTTCCACTTCATCGATTTCCGCTAGATTTTCTAAGAGTTCCACTACAAATGATAAGTAAGAAGGATTTCTTAAAAAAGTATACGATTGATAAGAACGATCTACCAAAGCTTCATACCGCATTTGTCTAGATGTATGTACTTCTAGTTTCCCTTTGGATAATAAATTATAAAATCCCGTATAACGAAGGGTTCCACAATTTTCAAGCATAATAAAATACTGATATAAAACAAAAGCAAGGGACGCTTTTTGATGAACGTCCGTACTTTCTGCATACTTTTCGATTAAAGTTTTTTGATGACTTTCAATTTCTTTGATATTCCACATAACTTACCTCGATTAATGGTCCGAAAAAGGTTTTAGTAAGTCTTCCATCTCTTGGCGACTTGCTTCATCCATCTTGGTTTCTTTAAGTTCTTTATCAAACCACTCCGGAACTTTCTCCTTCATAATAGGATTCGTATACTTAACTTCTTTCGTTTTCTCTTTACTATTTTTGTATTTACGTGCTAACTTCTTGTGTTCTTTCTCAATCACTTTCATCGCATCCTCGACCGTCTCCACATTGAGCCGTGCAAGTTGTCCTGCAATGGTATCGATATAAGCTTTACTTAGTTTCTGATTGTTCACCTTTAAAACATAATCGAGTAAGGCATTGACCACCCCTGGCCGAAGACCCGTATCTACTAAAATACTTTCTACTAGTTTTAAATCACGAAGCGAAGGCTCCCCATTTTTATATTTGCTTGCTAAAAAGTCGTAAGGCGTCATCGACTCAAACTGATAAACCATTTTAGCCCACGCGGATTCGTCTCCCTTAGGACTCTTCAAATAATTAGGCTGCATGGTATAGATTAAAGTAGGAAGTTTCCCTCCTTCTTCAAATTGATAAAAGTTCCGACATGCTTTTCGTAAAGCCATCTTATCAACCAAGCCTTTTTCATTGAGATGATCTCTTACCAACCCTTGCATGTGCACTTCGTCGATGTTATAGACAAACGAAAGATTAGTAATTAACTCTTTTACTTCTTCCGAAAAGCAACGTTCATTGACCATGCTTTTAGGAATACTGGCTACCAACAAATCAAAATCGATTTTACTTTCAAGAACCAAATTGTTTCTAGCTTCTTTCACAATATCTTCGTTTTCGATAAATTCACTTCCACTTACCGAGGTAAAAACTTCGTGGAAAGAACTGGTTACATCTTCGTAATCTTTCAAATTAATACGGGGTACTTTAAAATAATTAACGATATGGTCGTACTCTTTTTTACCTATATTTTGATACAAGACCACATTTAAAATGGGGTGATTTAAGAAGTCTGAAGCTGATAAAGGGGAATAAAGTAAATAGACATAATTGTTGATATGGTCTTTCTTTAAATACGTTTTAATAAGACCTACCGCTTCTAGTTTTTGTCTTGCAATGACAATTTCATTTAAAGATAACTGCATGACGTTCATTAAATGATGATGCGTAAAGTCTTCACTCATCAATTCCCGTTTATCTAAGTCATCAATTAATGTGAAATAAAGACTAACAGCACTATAACCAATGATGGGCTGATATAGAAGGGTTACAATCTTGCGGTCTTCATTTCTTAGGATCGTCTTATTCACGACCACATAACTATCGGCTGGTAAAATTGGTACCTTCATAAAATCACCTTCTTCTTTTTATTATAAAATTTTATTTATTAAATGGAAAGAAAAAAATGCTTGGCTAAAGCATTCGAATAAAATCGAGTACTCCTTTTACATCGACTTTCAAAAAGAACATAAATAATAACGCTACTAAAATAAAAGGCCCAAAAGGAATCACTTTTTCTTTATTGTACAAATACAAAAGGAGTGAAACCGGTAAAGCAATAAAACTCGATAAGAAAACGACACAAAGACCCAGGAATGGAGAAAGAACTAGACCTACCACAAACATCAACTTGATGTCTCCCCCACCTAAGCTTTCCCGTTTAAAAAGAAAGTTTCCTAAACGCATTAGAAAGTACATGAAGAAAAACAAAAGAACTCCCGATAAAATAGATTTAAGACCTTCCATCAAACCTAGGCGAAAGAAATTGACGATGATGATGGCAATCGCTACAAAATAGGTAACTTGATCGGGAATGATGAGATACGTAAGATCGCTTACTACTACAATGATAAATAACGATACTAAAAGTAAAGCCACAATTAACTCTAAAGAAAAGCCAAAAGAATAATAACTGATGACGTAAAGAATACCAGAGGCAAGTTCAACAAAGAACATCAAGAAGGGAATCTTTTTATGACAAGAGGTACATTTTCCTCTTTGTACAAGATAAGAAACCAAAGGAATAAGTTCATACCATTTTAACGTCTTTCCGCAATGATCACAGTAACTCCGTTTAGGATTTAGAATACTTTCTCCTTTCGATAATCTAGTTCCCACGACATGGTAGAAAGAACCCATGCAAATACCTAATAGGAAAAACAAAACGGCATAATAGATTTCCAAATTCATCACCTCGCCCTCAAAAGAAAAGAGGAACTTCCTCTTATTGAATCGTACTAAACATATCGAACATCGGAATAACAATGGATAAAACGATAAAACCAACGACCACGGCTAAAACACCAATGGTAACGGGTTCAATCAAGCTCTTAAGTGTATTAACTAAGTTACGGTGGAGCCCTTGGAAGTGTGTGGAAACTTTATCCATCATAACGCCTAACTGTCCTGTATTTTCACCCGTAACCAACATTTCATAAGCCACGATTGGAAACGCCCAATGCCCTCTAAAAGAATCGGAAATTTTTCCACCTTTCGATAAGACATTTAAAGTGTTGGCGATAATTTCCTTATACACTTCGTTATTCGTAATCTTCAAAAGAATATCCATACTATCCGTAATACGCACACTATGGTTTAATAAAGACGCAAATGTTTTAGTAAACATCGTTACTTCATTATAGATAATAATGTTCCCAAAAACCGGTAACTTCATATAAAACGTTTGCATGACTTTGCGGAAGCTTTTGATGTTTTTATATAAATAAAGATAAAGTGCAATCACAATGGCCAAAACAGACAGCATCAAAATATAATGGTCACTTAAAAACGAAGATAAATTCATAGTAAAGACCGTAATCCAAGGTAAGGAAGAACCACTATCAGCGTAGAGTTTTACAAAGTTTGGAACAACGAAAATCAAGATAAACGCGGTAACACCGATCGCTACTATCAAAATGACAATGGGATAAATTAAAGCAGAAATCATTTGTCTTCTAGTCTCATCCATCGACGTAAAATAATCGGCCATTTCATCTAGTGTTCCCGGTAAGTCTCCTGTCATTTCGGCGGTACGTACCATGTTAATCAACAACTGAGGAAACACATTTTCCTGATTTGCCAAAGCGGTACTAAAATTTTCACCCGTCGTCAAATCATAAACAACCCGTTCATAAATCTTTCTTTTGGCAGGAACCGAAGTCTGCTTGGACAAAATACGAACGGAATCAATTAAAGGAATACCAGCTCTTAAATAGGTAGATATTTGCGTTAACATAAAAGCAAGTTCGCCACTTTTTAATTTGACCGGGAAAAGATCCATTTCATACACTTTACGTGGCTCAATACTAATAACCGTGTATCCTTCATTGATTAAGAAAGCTTCTACTTCGGACTTCGTATAAGCATCGAAGATACTCTTCATGGTCTGTCCATATTCGTTTTTAACGACATAGTTCCATGTAATCGGTTTTAAACCCATCTCTTTATTTCGTTTACTTTGAAGAGCAATATCTCTAATCTCTTCATTGGTTTGAATATTTTCTTTGGTCTCTTTCATAAGGGCATCGATATGGTCTTGTTGAGGATCAATTTTACCCTGTTTTATTTGTTTTATAATCTTTTTGGGAAGTTGAAAGAAGGATCTTACGAGATGATAAGTCCGAATGAAAATATTCATAAAATCCCTCCCTCATTATTCTTTTCTATAATATAAAGTATACCATAAAGCGCTTCTTTTTGAAACAACTTTTTTTAGGAGGCATATACTACTAGTAAAGAGGTGTCGATCATGTATCAAAATGGATTTATTTATCCGAATTTCTCCAGTGCTTATTATCCTTATGGAGGAATGGGTGGACTAGGTGCTGCCGCAGCGGGTGTACAAAGAGGAAGTCTTTTTGGAAGACTCTTTGGACGAATGCCTAAATTCAGTTTTTCGAGTATGCTTGGAACCACACAGAAAACCTTAGGAGTTATCAATCAAGCGATCCCTGTCTTTTATCAAATCAAACCAATTTGGAACAATGCTAAAACCATGTTTCGAGTGATGGGAGCCTTAAAAGAAGAAGATCCCGTAAGTGCTACTACTTCGGTAGTAAAAGAAAGTCTTAGAACCTCTACTCCATCTACAACACCCATTACCCCCCTCGAAATAGGTAACCAACCCCAATTTTTTCTATAGGTCTTGAAAAAGACTTTTTTTAATGCTATTCTAATTTTTTAGGAAGTGATACAAAATGATTGTAAAAGATTTACTACCTTCGATTAAAGAATATGGAAATATTCACCTCTACTTTCCACATCAAGAAGAGGCTAATCAAAACATCGCTATGCATTTTATAAAAGGACAAGATGAACATTTAGAAATTATCACGACAATAGATACCTTTGATCGACCTTTCTGGGATGGAGAGTTCGAAGATAATGACGCGGAGCCAAGAATAAGAGTTCCTATTACCAAGACACCAAAGGAACATTTGAGAAACGATGTAGCACTTTTAATTACGGCAAGTTTTAGAAAAGATATGCTCTATATCGTCGAAAAAGGAAATAATGCTAACAATGACCTTTTAACAAAAGATTTTATACAGTTTCTAAATCCTATGTTTGAAACCAATTTAGACCTCATGAAAGAAGTGGTAAAAAGTAAAAATCGGCTTAATAGTTTATTAAATTATTTAGAGAATAACGCTTATCTCCCCCTAAGAGAAGAACCCTTACTTTCTTTAGAGGAAGCCATGGATAAATGTATCCAAAAAGGACAGTACTTCTTTGACCGAATGGTCGATCTAGAAAGAATATGGAGTGAGTTAAATCACGTAACTTCGGTCCAAGAATATCAGCAAATAAAAGAAAAGTTTGATGCTTACGCACTTCCAGAAAAAGGTTTTACGTATCAAAAAAAGAAATAGGACTACTTTCCTATTTCTTTTCGTATCTTAATCTCTTTTTTTATTTCTCTTCTTCGTTTCATATAGGACTTAGGTAATATGGTTAAAAGAAGTTCTTTTTGTTTGAGTTCCTTGGCATTCCATTCTTTAAATAAAGGACTCATCTCTTTCATTAAAAGAGGACCTAAAAGATATTCTTTTTTTCTATAAAATTTTCTTCCTCTTTTAAAACGAAGTACGGGATAGATAATATCTTTATCTAAAACAAGGGCTTCTTGGTCGATATGAAATCCCATTTTGACAAATTCACGTCGTACAAATTCAACTTCATTGTTAGGCGATAAAACAAGCGTGGAAAACTGTTTCATTTTCTTGGATTCGTATTTGCAAATTCCTACCATGTTAAGTCCTCCCATACCGGAAATGACTAACGTATCGATGGTAGGGTCTAACTTTTCAATTCCAGAAGATAAAAGCAAAGTAATTTCTTTTTCCAAATGGGCTTTTCGAACATTTTCTTTGGCTTTTGCTAAAGGTCCTTCTTTGTTATCGCTCGCAATAATTTTTTTCATCTTTTTATTTTGTGCTAAATAGATATCTAAAAAAGCATGATCGCATCCCACATCGATCACACTAGCATCCTCTTCAATAAAAGAAGCCACTTGGGCTAGGCGATTATTTAATTTCATTAGTCGGTCAAGAAATCCTTTAATTTACGAGAGCGTGATGGATGTCTCAATTTACGTAAAGCTTTCGCTTCAATTTGACGAATACGTTCACGGGTAACACCAAAAATTTGACCTACTTCTTCAAGGGTTCTACATTGTCCATCATCAAGTCCAAAACGAAGACGTAACACTTTTTCTTCACGATCTGTTAACGTAAGTAAAACACCACTTAATTCTTCTTTTAACAACTCGACCGTCGCATATTCTTCCGGTGACATAGTCCTTTCATCCGGTACAAAATCTCCTAAATGGGAATCGTCTTCTTCACCAATCGGTGTCTCCAAAGAAACAGGATCTTGACTGATTTTATAGACTTCACGCACTTTTTCAATGCTGATACCTAACTTTTTAGCAATTTCTTCATCGGTCGGTTCTCTATTTAACTCTTGGGTAAGTTGCCGTTGAACACGGGCAAGTTTGTTGATCGTTTCTACCATATGCACAGGTACTCGAATCGTTCTTGCTTGATCGGCAATCGCACGGGTGATAGCTTGTCTTATCCACCAAGTCGCATAAGTTGAAAATTTATATCCTTTGGTTGGATCAAATTTATCCACTGCTTTCATAAGACCGATATTTCCTTCTTGAATTAAATCTAGGAAAAGCATTCCACGTCCTACATAACGTTTGGCAATAGAAACTACAAGACGTAAGTTAGACTCTGCTAACATCCGTTTTGCATATTCGTCTCCTTGTTCTGCACGACGTGCATATTCGAACTCTTCATCGGAAGTAAGTAAGTTAATACGTCCAATCTCTTTTAAATACATCCGTACCGGATCGTTAATCTTAATATCCTTAGATAATGTTAAATCTTCGATATTATCGAAGGCTACGCCCCCTTCAGGGTCCTCTTCTACTTCACTTCCATCTTCAGAAACGATTTCAATACCGTTTTCGACAAAGGTATTATATAAATCATCAAGACTATCACTATCGACATCGAGTCCTTTTAATTCCTCGGCCAACTGTTCATAAGTAATACGTCCTTTTTCTTTTCCTAATTTAACTAGTTTTTCTTTTCTTTCTTCCATGGTTTTGATTTCGCTTGGCATCCTTATCAACTCCCTATTCTAAGTTTCCTAATACGTTCAGCGATCTTTGCTTTTTCCAGTGGATCCATCTCTTCTTTAATCTTCTTTTGTAAACGGTTAACTTCCTCTTTTACATTATATTCACGAACCACTTGGAATAGTAAATCGACTTCATTCTTATCTACTTCTTCGTTTAATTCTTGTGCTAATACTTCTGATAACAAACTTTTTAATTCTTCTTTATCCGTTAAGTACGTATAAAAATCCGCAACATTCATTATACCATATTTTTTATAATAATACGATATTTCCGAAAAAAGAACCCGTTCGGTTTCGAGTGGGAAAAATAGTCCTTCTTTCTCACACTTAGTGACCACTTTATCGCTTTTTAGCATGTAATATAAAAGAGCTAAAATCGCTTGGTCGTATTTATTCTTTCTTTTAGGTGTAGGAAGGCTACTTTCTTTAACACTAGGCTTACTTTCCTTGTTCTTTTCGCTTGTTAACTCGAGTAATCTTTTTTCGAGGGTATTATACTCCATATCGAATTCTTTTGCAAGTTTTTTCAAGACGATTTCTTGTTTTATTTCATCGTTCCATTTGGAAGCCTCTAAAATAACTTGATGTATATAGGAAGCTACTTCTTCTTCACTATTTAAGTTGACGCCTTCTTTTAACACTTTGATTTTATAATCGTTATAACTAATGGCGTTTTCAATAAGTGATTGGAAATGTTCCCCTCCTTTTTCTAAAATATAAGTGTCGGGATCATAGTCATTATTTAAAGCAATCACTTTAGGGGTAATTCCTAAACTTACAAAATGATCTCCATTAACCAAAGTCGCATGACGTCCAGCTTCATCTCCATCAAAACACAAAATAATATCGTTGGATAAGCGTTTAATGAGATTTGCTTGTTCTTTCGTCATCGCCGTTCCCATCAAAGCTACGGTATTTTTAACGCCAATGGTACTAGCCCTAATGACATCCATAAAGCCTTCCATCACAATGACTTGTTTCTTAATGCGCACTTCTTCCCTTGCAATGTGGTAATGGTACAAAAGTTGTCCTTTCTTAAAAAGAGGCGTCTCCTTGGTATTTAAATATTTGTTAAGATTCGAATTATCATAAATACGTCCGGAGAATCCTACCACTTTTCCTTCTAAATCATGTAGAGGAAACATAATTCGATTGATGTAGGTATCGTGATCATCACTTACTAATCCTAAATTATGTAAGGTCTTTAAATCGTATCCTTTTTTTAACATTAAATCTTTTAAAACCGTAGATTCTTTAAGGGATAAACCGATTTCAAACTCTTTAATAACATCTTCATTGATGCCACGTCCTTTTAAATAGACCTTGGCTTCTTTTCCATACGAGGTATTTAAATTGTTTTGATAAAACTTATGGGCTAGTTCATAAATCGTGTAAAGAGGGGCATTTTTACTTACACTTTCTTTTATCTTGAAACCTTTTAACTCGACTCCTGCACGTTTTGCAAGTAAAGATAAGGCCTCTTTAAAAGAGATATGTTCATAGTTCATAACAAAATTGAAAACGTTTCCCGAGGCACCACAAGAAAAACAACGATAAATCTGCAAATCTCTTGAAACACTCATCGAAGGATTCGTATCGTCGTGAAACGGACAAACACCAAAAAAATTCTTTCCTTTTTGAGTCAAAGGAAGATAACTGCTAACGACATCCACGATATCTACTTTACTCCGGATTTCACTATATAAATCGTGTTCGTTCATACATCCTCCTTTCACACCTCAAAGGTAGTATCGTCTAAAAAAACATAATTCGTTTTATATTTTAATTCTCGAATTAATTGAAATAAGGCAATATCCTTCATCTTCGCTTCAATCATGATATCTAACTCTTCCGTATATTCTTTCACTTTTTCTAAAAAAGCAATGAAAGCAGTACTATCGATATAATCGTGATGACTTCGAAATTCTTTTTTAGTCTTATTTTTAGGAGACGAAAAATGGACTTTCGGAGGAAGCGAAGTATTTTTCCAAGTATTAAAAATGCTAGGATAATAGGCACTTATTAATTCGTTATTATTATGGCACAAAAAGTGATGATAATCAAGTACCATCGGCACATTTAAGCTTTCTGCAAGGATAAGCGTATCCTCTACCCCATACACTTTATCATCATTTTCAAGCACAATCATTTTTTGAATTTCTAAAGGTAATTTTTTAAAATTGTTTTTAAACCTCGTAATACTTCTCTTTTTCCCACCTTGACTACTTCCCACATGAAGCACTAGTTTAGGATTGGGTAACGCCAATACTTTACAAAGAGAGGCATGATATTTAAGAATGGAAAAAGCACCCTCGACCACTTTTTTATTCATACTATTTAAAATACAGTATTCGTCCGGATGCATGTCAACTCGTAAATGATGTTTATTAATGTAAGCACCTATTTCCTTGTATTTTTTTAAATATGGATGGATATAATCGAAAGGCACCTCTTCTAATGTAGCAAGGGGAATTAAAGCGGACGTCATACGATAAAAATGAATATGATTTCGAACATTATATTTTAATATTTCAGCTAAAGCTTCTAGATTTTCTTTAATCTTTTC
Organism: uncultured Bacilli bacterium; assembly: GCA_947623935.1. Lineage (GTDB taxonomy): Bacteria > Bacillota_I > Bacilli_A > RF39 > UBA660 > Faecenecus. Next base: position 10,379 of record CANQIE010000016.1, read on the forward strand.
ATCCACCTTCTGAAGTCCTAAAGAAGTCCCTAATTCTTTAAATCTGGTATAAGTAATCGTTTTAGAAGACGTAATGTTAAGCGTTAAAGGAAGGGATACATAACCTAGATGAACAATCATTATAATCACCTTCCATAGTATGGCCTATTTTTTAAAATTTATAAAAAAAGAGCAATGCTTTTGCACTTACTCCATATAATCTTTTAAAAACAAAGCATGGTTGACATAGGATTTAAATTTTTCATCAAAAGTAGCTCCTTCCATTTGATAGAAATCATACTCTAGTACGACCGAACCTTCATACCCACTTTGTTTCAAATAAAGAAGAGCTTTAACCCATTTCTCTTTATCGGGATCGTCTTCTGTTAAAGGTAAATGTGGAAGATTTAAATCGTTTCTAAAAAGATGTACATTGTTAAGACGTTCTAAAAGTAAGTGATCCACATCCGTAATTTGACCAAAGTCTTTAAACTCATGTCCTAAATCATAGGTATACTTTAAATCAATATTGTTATAGAAAACGGGCACAATATCGTCCTTATCGAGACGAACCTTATTTGGACGATGTTCTAAGTTTTCAAGACTTAAAGTCAAGTGGTATCCTTTTTGATAATTGTAAATTAAAAGCTCTCCCATTAAATAATTGGTCTTCTCTAACGCCAAAGCATCATTTTCATCACTTACCGGATGAAAAACAATATTTAAAGGATACTCCAAAAACAAAGCATACGCTTCCATTTTATCCAAAAATCTTTTTTGAAAATCAAGATCACTTGATTTAGTGGAATGAACCTGTAAGAGATATCCTTTTTCTTTGGAAATATGAGCTAAATGATCAAAATATTCCATCGATTTAGGATCGTTAAAATCAATCATCATTTCGTATCCTTTAATAACTCTTTTAGGATCGTACTCTTCTAATAATTTTACTAATTGATACGCATCTTTCTCAATAAATTTATAATTTAATGCTAACAATAATTTCATTTATTCTCACCTATTGTTATTATAAGAAGTTTTTAAAAAAAAATAAATGCTTTTTAAAAGAAGTAAAGTAAATTGACAAAAAAGGACAAAAGCGTTAATATAAAAAGCACTTTTGAAGTAAAGAGGGATATTTATGAATAGAGAGCAAAGAAGAAAAGAAGCACATCAAAATAGGCGAAAAGCTCAAATAAAAAAGAAAAGAATCACAAGACAAGCACAGTTAAAAAAAGAAGTTAAAGCCTTACAACAAGAACTAAAAACAATAAAGTTAGAAAATGCCAAAAATCGCTTCATTAAAAATTTAAAAATCACCGGTAATATTGCTCTTTACCTTACTCCCTTTGTTCTTGCTGGTTCTATGGCCGTGGGCATGAATAAATTGAACTATGGAACTCTTCCCTTTGTACGCGATTATCAAACGTTAAAGAAACAAGTGTTCTTTGATTATCAAGAAGATGAATATACGCTTAAGACAACTTATCAGGATGAAAAAGCCGATATAAAAAAGAATACACTTACAGTGATTTATCCTGCCGATCTTGAAGGATATACAGAGCTCGTTTGTGATTATAATGTGGCAGATTTAGAAAACGAAGATACGGCCTCTTTACAACAAGCTATTTTGAATAAAGACTATACGTACATTCAACAAAATATAAAAACTGCTAGTATGATTTATGAGCAAACAAATCAAGAAGAGAAAGAAAATCTTCCTCAAGTAAATACCCACTTAGAATATGAAACACAGGATAAAATAGAGTTTTATGAAACTAAAGAAGATAATATACTGGCCTCCCTCATGTTTTTTGTTTTTATGAGTATATTTTATCTTCTTTTACGTACCGTATTTAAGCTTAATCTCAAAACCATGCAAGAAAATATTCATTATGCTAAAAGAGAAGCAGAAGAAAACAAGATAGATACCTATGAACTAGAACAGAAGATAGAAATAAAGAAACAAAAAATAAAACAACTAGGAGGCACTTCAAATGGAAAATAAAAACGTCGATAAATTACTGGAAAAGGATTTACAGGAGTTAAAACAAGTACACGAAGAACTCGATAATGACACCTTCGAAGAAAAAGAAAGAAGAAAAAAAATACTTTCCACCGTCAAAGAAATAGTAGTAAATGTGGGTCTTGTAACTTCCGTAATAATTACCCTTTTTATAGTCGAAAAGAAGCATTATATACTAAAAAAAGTAGAAACACCTTATCATAAAAAGATCGTTACCACTTCTTTAGGAGAAGAAGAAACTTATCTTCAAAAAGAAGTCTTTCAAGAACTTCCCTATATCAAAAAATATGAAACTATGATTAAAGAGAAAGGCGTTATAGAACAAAAAGTAACGATGTACTATACGGATGACATTTTTCCTTTTTCTAAAGAAGAACTATTTCAAATGGATAACGAAGCTTTAAATACACACTTTTACTTATACAATAGGGAAACAATAGAAAATAATGCATCTCTACAAGAGGAACCAGAAGATTATACAGAAGTAGGTACCTACGAGGAAGATTGGGCCCATACTTATATCAAAAACGAATCAATGGTATCCTATCTACCTAGAATACTCTTGTTGTCACTTACCAATCTATTCCTTCTGACCAAACTTAAAGAAAAATTATATTCATCCTATATGAAGCGAAGACAACAAATCTGTGATTTTAGTAATACTTCTTCTCAAGAAATTGAGCAAATGATTCAGTTAACAGAACAAAATAGAACCTTTTTAATAGAAGAAGAAAGAGAACGAGTTCCTAAAATCTTAACGAAAGGAAGGACCAAAAAAAGATGAGTGCGCAAATAACAAAAGAGGAATATCAGAATGATTCTTTTACTTCCTTAAAAAAGAAGGATTTAATTACACTTTTGAATCAAATCAATCATTTCGATTTAAGTTATCGCTCCACCCTTTCTTTGGAAGACCAAGTTACGTTTGGAATTGAACTAGAGGAAGAAGGAGTGAGTCTTGATCAAGTAGAATGGTTCCTTTATCAACATCATATAAAACATTGGAAAACGGATACCGATGGATCGCTTAAAGGTCCCTCTTGCGAAATTAAGTCTCCTATCTTACATGATCAGGAAAACGATTGGAAACAATTAAAAAAAATTTGTATTTTTCTAAAGAAAAACGGTGCTATCTCCAATCGTAATGCCGGAGGCCACCTTCATATTGGAACTCAAATCTTAGGACTCAACTATCAGTACTGGGAAAACTTTTTAAAGTTGTATGCCTGTTATGAACCCGTACTTTTCCGTTTTGGTTATGGTGATAAATTGACGCCTCGTGAAAAATTAATGCATTATGCAACTCCAAGAAGAAAAGTAGTCAAGCAGATTTTAAGAGAATTACCTAAAGGTAATTCCGATGTTCAATTACTTTTTTCGCCTATTTCAAATTGCTTACTAGATCACCGTGGAGCAATTGCTTTTGGAAGCAGAACTTTTTACACCTCTACTCCTGAAGAGGGAAAAGACAAAACCATTGAATTTCGCTTTCCCAATGCTACGACCGAAGAAGTGATTTGGCAAAACAATATTAATACTTTTTGTAAAATGATGACTTCTTGTACTCAAGGAATTGATCAAGATTTTCTAGATTATAAATTTGCAAAACAAGAAGAAAAAGGTTGGCCTTCTGATTATGCTGACTCGCTCATATACCAAGAAATTCTCTTAAAAGATGCCCTTGAATTTGCCGATTTAGTCTTCGATAACAATTTGGATAAATATTATTTTCTAAGACAATACTTCAAAGGTTTCCAAGTAGCCCATGGAAACGAAAAATGTATTTATGCGAAATCTTTTATCAAGAAAAAACAATTTCAAAAAAAAGAACCTTAAGGTTCTATTTTTTTTCAACATCTAAGTAAACGGTTAAACCATTTAACGAATAACTCTCGGTTAAGCCTTCTTTTTCCTTTACTTCCAAAGCAAGAGTCTCTTCCTTAATTAAATCCATAAATGGGGTAATGGCACTAACAAACTCTTCTGGTCCTTGATAGTAAAGGGTAATACGATCCGTAATTTCAAAGTCTTTATTCTTACGTAACTGTTGCACTTTACTGATTAATTCACGAACAATTCCTTCTTGAATCAATTCTTCGGTTAAAACCGTATTTAAAACGATGAAGTTATTGCCTTCGTGAGCAGCATTAAAGCCTTCTTTACTAGAAATACGAATCTCAATCATCTCAGGGGTTACTTCTTCTATTTTTCCTGCAACCTCCAAAGAAATAGGATAACCTTGTTCTAGTTTTGCCCGATCTTCTTCTGAAATCGTTCCTACTTTTTCTTGGAAGGCTTTCATGTTAGAACCGAAGATTTTACCACATACTTTGAAGTTAGGTTTTACTTCTAAGTTCATATAAAGCGATAAATCACTTACAAATTTTACTTCTTTGACGTTTAACTCTTCTTTAATAAGTTCAATTAAATCACCTAAAAGAAGTTCGTTCTTTTGATCTAAAATAACTTCTTTAATCGGTTGACGTACTTTAATCTTCGCTTCTTCACGTACATTTCTTCCTAAAGAAATAAGGCTTCGAACTAAATCCATACGTTCTTCAATGGTCTCATCAATATACTTCTCTTCTACTTTCGGATAATCCGCTAAATGAACGGAAGAAAGGCCTGTTAAATCTTGATAGATTTCATCCACTAAGAAAGGTGAAATAGGAGCCACCATCTTACAGATACCAATTAAAACTTCATACGTTACTTTATAAACGGCTTTCTTAGAAGTGTCTAATTCACTACCCCAAAATCTACGACGGTTACGTCTTATGTACCAGTTCGATAAATCTTCTACAACAAAATCTTGAAGTAAGTGAACCGTTTTATTTAAATCGTATTCATCCATCGCTTCGGTTACTTTCTTAACTAGTTTATTGTATTTAGATAGTAACCAACGATCAATTTCTTCTAGTGAATTGAAATCTACTTCAAAATTTCTTGGATCTATCCCATCAGTATTCGCATACATTTGGAAGAAAGTATAGGTATTTCGTAAAGTGTTAAAGAACTTCGATTGGACTTCTTTAATACCTTCTTCATCAAATTTTAAAGGCGTCCAGACAGGGGAAGCATAAAGCATGTACCATCTAGTAGCATCGGCTCCATATTTTTCTAAGGTGCCAAATGGATCTACCGCATTTCCTTTAGATTTGTGCATCTTTTGTCCGTACTTATCTAAAAGTAAATCGTTAACTAAGACATTTTTGTAAGGACTGCATCCTTTTAAGAAAGTAGAAATAACAATTAATGAATAGAACCATCCACGGGTCTGATCGATTCCTTCACTAATGAAGTCCGCAGGGAATTGTTTTTCAAATAATTCTTGGTTTTCAAATGGGTAATGGTATTGTGCAAAAGGCATACTTCCTGAATCGAACCAACAGTCGATAACGTCTTTTACCCTCGTCATTTCTTTACCACATTTAGGACACTTGATGTGTACTTCGTCCACATACGGACGATGGAGTTCAATATTTTCATCAATATCTTCGATCGCTTTTTCCACTAATTCCTTACGAGAACCAATCATTTCATCGTATCCACATTCACATCTCCACAAAGGAATTGGAGTACCCCAATAACGGTTTCTAGAAATAGCCCAATCGTTCATATTTTCAAGCCAGTTTCCAAAACGTTTTTCTCCAACATACGAAGGATACCAATGAACTTTGTTGTTACTTTCGATAATCTTATCCTTTAAAGCCGTCGTCTTAATATATAAACTTGGTTTTGAATAATAAACTAACGGAGTCTTACAACGCCAACAATGTGGATAATTGTGAACAATTTTTTGTTTCTTAAAAATCTTATCTTGACTTGCTAAATACTTAATAATTTCAACTTCAAGTTCAGGGTCCACAACTAATCTACCCTTCCAAGGTCCTTCAGTATAGCAACCATCTTCACCAACCGGATTAAAGATAGGTAAATCATACTTCAATCCTACTTCGTAGTCATCTTGTCCAAAAGCAGGAGCAATGTGAACAATTCCAGTACCATCTTCCATCGTAACATAGGTATCACATACGACATAGAATGCTTTTTTATTGGTTTTTAAAATTGGCATAAATTGTTCGTATTCTTTGTACTCTAAGTCGCGGCCTTTATAACTTTCAACCACTTCGTAATCATCGCCTAACACTTTATTGGCAAGTGCTTTAGCAACAATAAAGTTATATCCTCTTGAATGACATTTAAGATATTCTTCATCTGGATTGACACAGGCAGCAACATTCGATAAAAGGGTCCATGGAGTCGTTGTCCAAACTAATAAATACGTATTCTCTTCATCTTTTAATTTGAACGGAACCGTAACACTATTAACGGTAATTTCTTTATATCCTTGCGCTACTTCATGAGATGCAAGTCCTGTACCACACCTAGGACAATAAGGTAAAATTTTAAGACCATCGTAAATATATCCTTGATCAAAGAATTGTTTTAAAATCCACCATTCCGTTTCAATATAATTGTTATCGTACGTAATATAAGGATGTTTTAAATCAATTAATTGACCCATTTGATCTGTAAAGTCACGGAATGCTTTTTCATTTTTCCAAACACTCTCACGACATTTGTCATTAAAAGGTTTAATACCGTACTTTTCGATATCGCCTTTACCATTAAAGCCAAGTTCTTTTTCTACTTGTACTTCTACCGGTAATCCATGCGTATCCCATCCTACTTTACGAAGTACTTTGTAGCCTTGCATCGTCTTATATTTACAAAACGTATCTTTTAAAATTTTAGCTAACATGTGGTGAATTCCAGGCATTCCATTGGCAGTCGCAGGCCCATCATAGAACACAAAATAATCGTTCTTATCGCGATTTTGAATCGTTTGCTCTAATAGATTCTCTTCATTCCATACTTTGGTCTGTTCTTGTTCAACCACATTTACCTTGTCTTTTCGTAATTCTTTAAACATAAAAATCACCCTTTCATAAAAAAAGATTCTTCCCCCTAAGGACGAAGAATCGTGGTACCACCTTAATTTATACTTATCTTATCTTTAACGGAAATGACCCGGTTTTATCTTATCCATAAAACACAATCTTGAAAGTGATCTTAAGTTAAGGTTTCTTTATCTTCTTTGCACCAAATTGAAGACTCTCTTCAAAGGCTTTTTAACTTACGTCTTTCGCACTTGTTTTTTTACTTCTTTACTATAGCATACCTTTTTTTAATTTGCAAGCGTTTCTTCTTTATAGTAAAGGTCAATATCCACGTCTCCCTCAATTCCATCAACTCTTCCTGTATTGGTAAGTTGCCAAAAGACAAACGGTTTTGTATACGTGGTTTCATCGGTGTAATGCGCAAGCCAAACCGGATATTCCTGATATTTCCAAACTTTCTCTAAATAATTTTTACTTCCATAAAGCATACCCTGATAACCTTTCTTTTCTACTTCATTTAAAAAGGTCGAAGAAATGGTATTTAAGTCATAAAGACTAATCTTAAACGAATTAAATCGATTATAACATTCCCAATCGAAGACCACCGGTAAATCGAGTGTATAATTCTTTAATTGTTCCATAACCCACGAAGATTGTGTTATAGCATCCTCCATAGACCCAGCATAACTATAGTAATAGACGCCTACTTTGAGTCCAGCTTCTTTTGCTTTTTTGATGTTTTGTTCAAAGTAAGGATCAATGATGGAATCTTGATGAGGGCCTACTTGATTTCCCAAACGGATAAAGACAAAAGAAACCCCTTCCTTCTTCACTTTCTCAAAATCGATAACGCCTTGCCACTTCGATACATCGATTCCTAGTTCTATATTCTCTTTGACATAGTTCTTTTTAATCTCCGAAATCTTAACTTTTTCTTTTGAAGAAGAATTAAACTTCTCTACAACGTTTAAAGTAAAAGGCTCTTCTGCCATATTGCCATTACTATCTTCAGCATAATAAACAAGTGAATATTTTCCTACTTTATTAAGGTCATAACTCCCTTCAATTTTACAAAGGGGTTCCTTATCATAATTATCTGCACACATAATCGCATCTTCTAATTTAGTGGTACTTCCCTTTAATACCGAATAAGTCTTTCCTATTCCAATTAAAGGTTCGGTTGTATCTTGAACCATATAAGAGAAAGAGGCTTTATGAATTCTACCATGATCATCTTTATAAGTAAAAGAGGCTTGCTGTTCTCCTAAAGTCAAACTATCTAACACATCGTCTTGAACAAGACTTCCTTCTTCAATTTGTACCACTTCTGATAACTTTACTTTTTCATATACTTCCATAGTTAAAGGAGCATTAACAAATACTTTGGTGTTAGAAGGTTCTTCTTTTCGAAAAGCAAAATAAACTAAAAAAAGACCCAAGGCAACTATAAACAATAACACAAAACCTATGATTTTCTTTTTATCCATTGTTTTCTCCTTCCATGAAAAAAAAGATGAAACTTCATCTTTACTTCACTAATCTTCTAATTCTAGTACTTCAATCTCATCTACGACCGCTTGTTGTTGTTCAATAATCGAACGGAGTCTCGACTTGAAAATTCTAAGATTTCGTTCTGCTGTCTCGGTCTTTAATTCAATTTTCTCTGATCGAATCAAAGCATCATTTACAATACGAGAGGCATTTTGTTTGGCTTCTTCAATCAACAAGTCTCGCTCTTGATAAGCACTTTTTCGAATATTATTTCTTTCGTCTTCGAGTGAATAAATAGCTTTTTGTAAAGTCGATTCTAAGGAACGATAATGTTCTAATTGTTCCGTTAATTTTTGGATATATTGATTTTGTTCATCTAATTTTTGATTTTGTGCCCCAATTAATTTACTTTGGTCACTAATCTTTTGTTCTTGATTCTTTGCTTTTGCCAAAATCGATTCCATATTGGTAATCGTATCATTTAAAAAAGCATTGACTTCTTTTATATTATATCCATTTAATGATCGACTGAATTTATCCATTCTAAATCACTCCTTAAGGAGACCTTTTTACCAGTTAAAATCTTCTTCTTCTTTTTCTTTTTTACTCTTACTACTACGACTTGCATTGTCATCGGTAATTTTACCTTCTACATTGACATTGTTTGGAGTACAAAGGAAAATACCTCCACCTAATTTTTGTAAGTCGCCTCCGATGGCATATAACGTTCCACTTAAAAAGTCGACAATACGTTTAGCTTGATCCGGCGTTACTCTTTTTAAATTGACAACGACCGCATTTCTATTTTTTAAGTAATCGGCAATTTGTTGAGATTCAGAATAGGCACGAGGTTCTAGTAACATCATTTTGTTACCTTCTTTGCTTCCTACCTTGGGTGCTTGATAGAATTCATCTTCTACCGTTCCCTCCACTTCTCCTTCTTCTTGTTCTACTCCAAAAAAGTTTTTAATTTTATCTAAAGCCATAACTTAATTCCTCCTATTATTTATTATTTCGTTATTATTATTGTATCACATATTTACAAAATGAGAAACACTTTTTATATTTAAGAACCTACTTTATCGCTACTACCGATGATGATAGTAGGTTGACTTCCACTGGCTACTCCAGGAGTCACGGTCGAATTCGTAAAAGTATTTGCCTGACCAAATGTAGGCATTTCATGTCGCTCAAACCAAACTTTTTCAATATTGGCACTATTGCTCAATGGTTCTGGATCTGGTTTTTCAATCTTCATCGCAATGGGAACTTTAAAGGCACTTCCAAAAGCAATACAGTTTCCAGGTTGCAACGTCTTTAACTGTTCTACAATAGCACTACTCATATTGGGTACCATGTTTCGAATGTATTCCAAATCCTTTGGATGAAGTGTTCTTAGAATAATGAAATTCGAACATTGGCTAATCGAAGTATCACTTAATTCCGAAGGCCTTTGGGTAATTAGTCCTAACAACACCCCATACTTACGTCCTTCTTTGGTGATACGGTTAAAGATATTGTATCCTAAGATCTCTTCATCTTGGTCCTTCTGTACATAACGATGAGCTTCTTCAATAATGATATGGAACGGCATAGAAGCACGATCTTTTGCTTCGACCGCATAATCAAATAGAAATTTGGAAATTATTTTAGTAATTGCTTTCGCCATACGGTCATCCACATAGTTAATGTTGAAGTTTACAATTTGAGCTTTCTCACCTGTGCCACTTTGAATCAATTTATAAAGGTATTCTTCTCTTCCAATCATTTTAGGATAAGAGAAATATTTAGCAGCCTCACTGTTGATGAGTGAACGAAGACGAACCGACAAGATATTGGCATAGTCAAACACTTTATCGCTTTGTAAAACGCCTTCCGAAATAAGTGCAAAATCAAGGGCATTCTGTAAATCTTGTAAAGTGTAAGGTACGGTGCCATCAGGATCCTTTAGTTCTAACCCATCCACAATATAATTATGAATGAAGTCAACGACAATTTCCATCTCTTGCATCTTACCACTATTGTCGACATACAAACATTGTTTTAAAGTACGCACATAACCAGGTTGTTTAATTTCACTTTCCAAGTTTAATTCAGCAGTATTGAAATTGGTTAACACGGCGGTTACTTGATCTCGAATCTTGACCGATTCTTTTCCACTTAACAAAATATCCATTAAAGCTCTTGCAATAATATTGTTTTTATGTTTAGTCACATCCGGATTATTGTCTTTTAAAATGATAACTAGTTTTAAGGCTTTATCAATAATGGGTAATTGCATTGCTGTAGTAACCCCTAATAACTGCGCAATATCGTCGGTTCCTAAAAGCCATAGAGGTATTTGTAATAGTTCCCCTTCAGGATACTTTGTATTAGTAGTATAGTTCTTATAATGAATCCCTGGATTACGACTGCTAATATTTTGAAAGGCATTGGTATACTCACCATAGGCATCAAAAATAAAGATATTGGCACTAACGGGGGTGGAATTAGGATTTGAAAAAATATTTTGTAAAAGTCTTGATACCGTAAATGATTTACCACTACCGGTATTACCTAAAATAGCAAAATGGCTATTAAAGAAAGCATTGATTCCCACATTAATGTGATAATTTTGGTAGACTGTCGATAAACCAAAAGCAATTTCTTTATCGCCAAGTGCTCCTCCATTTCCTAGAATTAATGCAAGCTCATCTTGGTGAATTAAACGTACCATAGAACGGAAAGCAGGCTTTTTGGAAAATCCAGGTAAAAAAGCACCATTAATGATTTCACCTAAAATCGTAATCTTCGCATTGACTTTATCAATATCCGTAATTTCTCCTACAATTTTAGTATCATTATCCTCTAATACCACATGAAGATTGATTAGATTTACTTGATTATCCACATTAATTGTTAATTGTACTGTTATAACATTATCAATAATCTCAACAATTTTACCTAGCATATCACACACACCCTATTCTTCTACATTATAACAATATTAACGCGAAAAAAAAAGAGTTTAATTGAAAACTCTTTAATTTTTATTCCGTTACTTCTTCTTCCTCTTTTTCTTCAGGTACAGTACCGTTTACTTCTGTATTTGGCTCTGTAGGTAAAACTTCGTTAGTAGGAAGATTTTCTCCTTCATCTTGTCCTTCTTCTTTATCTGTAGTGTCTTCTTCCTCTTCCGTTGCGTCTTGTTCAGGAGTAGTTTCTACTGAATCTTTACTTTCTTCTATTTCACCTGGAACAGTTTCTGTTTCATCAGGTACAACTTCTGGATTGGTCTCTCCCTCTCCTTCCGTATCTCCTTCTACTTCATTTTCTCCAGGAACCGTTTCCTCTTCTGATTCTTCTGGGTCTGTAGGATCTTCTGGCTCAACTGGTTCAACAGGTACCTCAGGAAGTTCTTCCACTTTAGTACTTAAAGCTTCAATCCGAAGAGTTAATTCTTCAATTTGTTCTTGATGAGGTAATAGTTTCAACAAATCAAGGCATTCTTGATATTCTTTAACTGTAATACTTTCTTTTTCCTCTAAAGCCGTAACTAAATCTTCAAGTTTTTGAATAAGTTCGTCATAAGCTGTCTGATAATCTTCAATTAACGTATCTACTCTTTCTTGTAATAAAGCTGTATCCTCATTTAAAGGTAATTGTTTTAAAGCTTCAATACAAGCCATGATACTTCTTAAAGAAGGTTCTTCTATAGCTTCCGTCTCATCTAATAACGTAGTTACTTCATCTAGAAGTTCTTCATATCGAATTTGATAAGCTTCCATTTCATTTCTAATTTCATCGTAGTAAGAAGCAATTTCTTCATCGGTCAAGGTTCCTTCATCTAATCTTGCTTGTACTTCTTGAAGTGTTTCATTTAGGAAGTTAACTCGCTCTCCTAACTCTTCATCACTTCCAAGTACTAATCCCTTCGTAAATAGTACTGCTTCATCCACTGCATCACTTAAATCTTCTAAAGTGATAGCAGGTTCCTCTGGCTCAACCGGTTCAACGGGTTCCTCTTCTTCTGGTTCTTTTTCAGCAGGCACCTCATTTTCTACCGGTGTTACTACAGCTGGTGGAGTATAAGAAGGTTTGCTTGATGGAACAGGTTCTTCCGGTTCTTCTTCCTCAGGTTCTTCACTTGGTGTAGGACTAGGTGTTGGTGTAGGTGACACAATAGGTGCTTCTTCTAATTTTGCTTTATCGCAACTACGAACAACGATAAAGGCAACTAATACAGCAAGTAATAAAACAACGACGCATATAATCTTTTTAATGTTTTTTTCTTTATCCATACATATTCCCCCTATAGATTATAAGATTACATATTCATCATAATCATAGTCGTTCCCTCAAGTCAACACACTTTACATATTTTTACACATTTAACTTCGATTCCCATACTGCCTTCTTAAATATTCCCGTTCTGTCCAGTACCTATTATCCTTTTTAAATAGATGTTTATAATCTCGAAACATTTCTTCTTTGTCTCTTATAATTTTTCTTTTCTTAAAAGAAAAATCCTCTAAATACCGTTCCATCAAAAACTTATGATAATAAAAAGGTCCTCTTTTAATTTCTTCTATCAATTTCGATAATAAAAGAAAGCCCATCAAACACAAACTCATATTAAAAGGAAACAATGTAAAAAGAAAAAAAATGACGAACACCATCACTGATATTCTAAAAGTATAAATCAGACTCTTTTTATAAGGAAGTACTTTAGCAAGCAGTATAGAAAAAAGTTTTCCTCCATCTAAAGGATAAATAGGCATTAAATTAAAAAGTAGAATTCCATAATGATAATTTTTTAAAAGTAAAAGATCTTGTCCTCTTCCCAATATATAACTTAATAAAATATAAAAAAGAACTTGACTAAGAGGTCCCATTACTAAAACCAAAAACTCTTCCCAAAGAGGAACATTCATCTTATGATTAAATTTTGAAACGCCTCCATAAGGATAAAAATAGATCTTATCTAGTTTCCATCCTAAAAAATGTCCAGTTAAAAAATGACCTAATTCATGCACCACTAAAAGGGATGCAAAAAGTATAAAAGAACGAAACATCCCGGTTAAAATAATCAACAAAAGAAAAAGAAAAGTCGTCTTATCGATTTCAATTTTATTCCAAATAGTCTTGATAATTTAAGAACTCTCCTTCTTTTTCAAATACTAAATAGACTTCATCTGTTATCGATTCGCCTAAAAGACTTCCCTTTTCTACATAATCGTATAATTTTAATTCTCCTGTTGTAATATTGGAATACCATAAATCAATACCATTTACTTGTTGAATGACTACCGTATTTCCATAACCTTCTTTTTCTCCTAAATAGACGATAATTCCACTTTCTAATACGGGTACTAAGTAATTGTTTCCTACTTTTAAGGAAACGCCTTCTTTATAAATATTTTTAGACTGATAAACTAATTGCTCACTAAATACAGGTGAAGTATCGGGTATTTTTTTATCCAACGGAATAATATCTCCTATATTTTTTTGATACCACTCTTTAAGAGAGGCAAACTGAATATTCGTATGGTACACCTGTTCATTAATAAAGTTTTTAACGTTAGTATTTTTACATCCAATCAAAGCTACTAAAAAGAGAATCACAGATAGTAACACCCTACTACAAAAAGAAATCACATATTTTTTAAAAGGTTTTACTTCTTCATTTTTTACTTGATTTTGTTTCTTCTTTTTTCGATATTCTTCAATAGAACGGTATTCTTCCATAGTATAATCTCCTTCATTTCATCATATGAAGGAGATTATGATTTATACCCAATTCCTTTTTATAAATTTATTACAAAAACTTATTGCTTTATAAACAAATGTTTGATATGCTATTTTATGGATACATTTGAAATACATCAGATGCTTTTCCTTTCTTTTTATCACTTGATAAAAGAAAGGTGGTGGTTTTATGACAAAGCGAGAATTTTCTTTATTTACCATAATACTCCTTCTATTTTTAGTAGTAATTATTTTACTTTTAAAATAGAAAAAAGCATCTAATTTCAACAATCGTTGATTTCAGATGCACTCCAATAAGGGATTGCATTTGATTCGGACAATCAAATGTATCCTTTTTTTATTTTATGCAAGTTTCCTTGACAAATACATTATAACACAAACAATGTCTTATGTCTATCTTTATTTTTGGTGTCGATAAGCACTTTTTAAATCTTGTGAAATTTATTTTTATTCTCTTTCTTTTATTCTAAATATTTATTATATAATTTACTCACGGGAATTTATCAGTTTTAAAACAAGAAATCTTCGGAAACCATTATAAAATGGTTATTTTTTTGTCAAATTTTGCAT
>CANQIE010000017.1 GCA_947623935.1 uncultured Bacilli bacterium
TTCCCTAACACTTCGTTGATACCTACGCGTGTATTGGACTTTCACCAACTAGATATATACCATGCACGGCACACAAAAGAAAAAGATTCTTGTCGAATCTCTAAATCATTTTATCAATATTTTTAGGAACTTGGTCTTTTAGAATCGCATTTACAATCTTATCTTCTTTTTCTTTGGATACACTTTTACCTGCAATGCCTCCTATTTCTTGTACTAAATCTCTTAGAACTCCTTCATCCTTCATATTGCTATTTTGTAATTTATTGGCAAGTGACATAATGGTCGCTTTATTTACATTGGTTTTACTTTCTACTTTCTTAAAAAAAGAATCTCCAAACATAAAAATACCTCCTACCATAGTATATGTAAGAGGTATTTTTTAGATATCCCATTTTTTGGTGCCTAGCTTCTTCTCGTATTTCTCGCGTCTTTTTCGAAATTCAAGTGATTGCTTTTGATACACTTCGAGCGGAATTAACTTTTTTTGATAACGATCATCTAACATCGCTTGAGCACGGTCTAGTCCTTCTAAAACATTTTTAGGATCTTCTCTTTTAAATAGATTAAACATGATTATTCTCCTCTATTTTTGAATTGAAGGGTAATAGGGGTCCCTTCAAAATCAAAGTTTTCTCTTATTTTATTTTCCAAATAACGTTCATATGAAAAGTGAACTAGTCCTTTATTATTGACAAAGAACGTAAATTTAGGAGGCTTGGTTCCTGTTTGAGTCGTGTAGTATATCTTTAAGCGATTTCCTTTATACGATGGAGGAATATTCAAACGATACGCATCCATAATCACATCGTTTAAAGTGTTCGTTTTGACTTCTCTTTGACAGTTTTCACTCACTCTTATAATTTCAGGCATTAATAAGTGAATTCGTTTTTTGGTTAAAGCCGAAAGGAAAACCACGGGAGCAAAGGTTGCAAATTGGAATTCGGCACGTACTTTTTTAGTGTAATCGGCAATGGTTTCATCTTTTACTGTATCCCATTTATTAACGACTATAACGATTCCTTTTCCTTGTTCTAAGGCATAACCTAAAATATGCTTATCATGTTCAATAATGCCTTCTTCAGCGTTTAAAACGAGGACACATACATCACTTCTAGAAATTGCTTTTAAACTCCTCAAGAGACTATACTTTTCAAGACGTTCATAGACTTTTCCTTTTTTACGCATACCTGCAGTATCGATGGCCACGAACTCTTGTCCATGATAATTAAACACGGTATCAATCGCATCTCTCGTTGTCCCTGCCACATCACTTACAATGGAACGTTCTTCGTTTAGAAGGGCATTAATAAGACTACTCTTTCCAACATTAGGTCGTCCTATAATCGAAAACTTTAAGCGATCATCCACCACTTCTTCTTTTTGTTTAGGAAAATCTTTGACAAGCGCATCCATTAATTCAATAAAACCAGTGTTTTGCTCACTTGAAATAGGGATATATTCTGAAAAACCTAATTCATAAAAGTCGTAGAGGTGTTCTTGATAGGCTTTATGATCCACTTTATTGATGGCCACAATAACTCGTTTGTTGGCTTTTCGTAGCATATCACGAATCACTAAATCGGAAGAAGTAAGTCCTTCTTTTCCATCGACTACAAAAATCACAACATCGCTTTCATCGATGGCAATCTCTGCTTGCACTTTGATTTCATCACTAAAAAGTTCCTTGGATACTTCAATTCCACCCGTATCGATTAAATAAAAGGAATAATCTTGATACTTTGCTTCCCCATAGATACGGTCTCTAGTAACCCCAGGAGTATCTTCGATAATCGAAATCTTTTTACCCAAGATTTTATTAAATAACGTACTTTTTCCCACATTGGGATGTCCGACTAAACTAACGGTAGGAATCATAAAAACACCTCCTTCTTAAATCGTTTCTAGTATAGCAAAAAAAAGAAGAAATCTCAATGGTTTCTTCATCGGTTTATTTTTGTATACATAAACCAAAGTGTTCAACTTCTTCGATTTTTTCTTTATAAATGATTTCGCCTAATTCAAGATAAGGTATAAAGTGTTCAATTTTATCTAGAGGTGTGTAGTAACTTCCTTTGTAATAATAAAGAGGATGACACGTCTCGATATAATCAAAGTTATCGCATTTTAAAAAGAACGGTTGTTCAAGATAGATAATAATTTTTAAATCGATGGTAAAAAAATCAAAATCAATGTCGTCCATTTTTCTTAGTTCTATAAACATACCAATACGTTTATTCACATAGATTTTTACTTCGTAATAACCTAGTAACGTAATGCCATATATTTTACGTAATCTTAAAACTAAAGACTTCGCATACTCACTAATCTCTTCTTTGGAAGTAAAATCGACTTCCTTTGTATAGTCTTTATTTAAATAAATCTGATAACCTTCATCCACTTCATAGATTCGCACCTTAGACCACCTAAAATAACATATGAAAAAGCGCCTTTTTTGGAAACAAAAAAGAGGATAAATTCCTCTTACTTTTAGCGATGAACTTCATCATGACTTTGATATTGTTCGTCTGTAAAACGATAGGTATCATCAAAATCACGTTCTTGAATACCATAAATTTCATTCATATCTGTTACGTTTAAATATCCCCCTGCTATAATATTCATCTGTTCGCCCCAAGGAGCAACAAATGAAATATCATCTGAAATTTGAACAAACTGTTGAGGTCCCCCTTTAGGACGACAAAGATAAGGATTTTCAGGATCTACTTCATACTTCTTTTGGAAAGTAGAATCGGGAATAATCCATTCATTTCGATGCCCAAATTCATCGACTAAGATTTCTCCATTTTCTACTTTTGTAGCAATCCAACCCGGTTGATTTGTAATAGGATCTAACTCGACTGTATTGGTTGTCTCCAACACACCCTCTGTACTATACGATGCTATTTTTTCACCTACAGTTCCACGGCGAGCCACAATTCGAGCAACTTTTTCTGCTTGTCTTAGAGTAAAAGTACCTGCTTCAATTCCCTTTTGCACATATTCTTGAACATTAACAGGCGTAAAATTTCTACTATTTTCTTCCATTTTTACCTTCTTTTAAAGCGTCTCTATAACTAACTCTTCAATACGTTTTAAAACGTCATCTCGTCCTAATTTAGTGACACTTGAGAAAAGAATTAACTCATCTCCCATGACTAAATCTAGGGTATCTAAAATGGCCTTTTTATTTTTTTCTTTTTTACTAGCGCCTACTTTGTCGACTTTGGTAGCTACAACAGTAACAGGAATATTATAATATTTTAAGAAATGATACATTAAAACATCATCTTCTGTTGGTTTCATACGGAAATCAACCAACATGAAAACGCGTTTCATATTTTCTCTTGTTTCAAGGTAAGCTTCAATCATTTTACCAAATTTTTCTTGCACCTTGCGATTCACGGCAGCATATCCATAACCTGGAACATCGACTAAATAAAATTGATTGTTTACTAAATAGAAATTAAGTGTCTGGGTTTTTCCGGGCATACTCGATATACGAGCAATATTCTTACGGTTGACTAAAGCATTGATAAAACTACTTTTTCCTACATTACTTCGTCCGACCAATAAGAACTCTGGTTTTTCTCCTTCTGGATATTGGCTGATTCGAACAGCACTAATTTCTAAATCCACACTATTAATCTTCATTTTGAGTCTCCTCTTTCTTTTCAATATATTGCTTGGTCACTAAATCAAGTTCTTTAATAAGGCTATCCACTTCATCCATCGTCATGACTCTAGCCCCCGATGCATATTTATGTCCGCCTCCGTTGTACCTTTCTGCTACCTGATTGATAACAGGGCCACGGGAACGAATATTAATCTTAAACAAATCGTTTTTTACATCTTCTGAAACAATGATCCAAACTAAGTAATCTTCTACATAATTGAAACTATTGACGACGTTTCCTGCTGCTCCTGCATCGGTTTTAAACTTCGTAAGTAATTCATCGCTCAATTTAATAAAAGCTACTCCATTATCGGTAATGGTCAAGTTTTCTGCAATATAACCTTGCAAACGGAACTCATTTAACGGACGCATATAAATTTCTTGATAGATCTTCTCTAGATCTAAAGGATAGTCTTCTAAAAGATGGGCTACTAGGTTAAAGGTTTTAGGTGTCGAATTGTTAAAAGCAAAACGATTGGTATCACAGATCAGTCCAATAAAGAGTTTGCGTGCAATCGAGGCATTCATTTTTAAAGGACTTTGATTGATGAGTTCAAGTATTAATTGAGATGCACTACTGGAGGTATCATCAATCCACTCTAATGATGCAAACGTTTCGATGTAAGGATGATGGTCTATTTTAATACACGCATCATACATAGATGGATCTGCCGAATCGATTCTTCTCTTATCTGGCGTATCGGTTACAATCAATAAAGCATCCTTTGGGATCTCCTCTAGTTTATCTAGTTTTCCAATGTAACTAAATTTACTGCTACCACATCCTATAGCATACACTTTCTTTTTAGGGAAAGTAAGTTCGATAGACTCTTTTAGTGCAAGTTGACTCGATAACGCATCCGGATCTACCCCAATGTGTCTTGCAATAACAATCGTATCGTATTTCTTAATGGTACGATAAATTTTTTTAATCATAATAAACTTCCTATCTAAATGATCTTCATGGTCTCAAGAGCGATCATTAACTCTTCTTCACTTGGTACTACCCATACTTCTATTTTGGAAGAAGGACTACTAATTTTTCCAAAAGTAGAAAGGGTATTTTTATTTTGATCTAGGTCAGGAACAACGCCTAAAGGAAGCAACCGTTCCATAATTTCTTGTCTAATCCAGGGTACTTCTTCTCCAACACTCGCAGTAAACACCATTACATCGATTCCACCTAGTGTAACATAGTATTCACTAATGTATTTGACAATCGATGAAATGTATTTTTGTAAAGCAAGATAACTTCGTTCGTTTTTGGAAGAAAGTGATTCTATAAGGTCACCTATGTCACTCGATAAGCCACTAATTCCCAGTAGGCCAGACTCTTTATTCAAAATGTCTATAACCTCGTTAACATCTCGTTTTTCTTTTTCCATCATATAGGGAATAATCGAAGTATCAATGTCCCCAGCACTAGATGCCATCATAGCTCCTGAAAAGTGCGTAAAGCCAATCGAAGTATCCACACATTTTTTATCTTTTATAGCCGTGATACTGGTCTCTTTTCCAAGGTGACAAGAAACGATTTTTAAATGGTCATTTTTCAAATAATCGGAGATTTTTTCTGTAACATAATTATGGTTTATTCCATAAGCTCCATATTTTCGAACACCATAGTTTTGATACCATTCATAAGGAACGGGATAAAGATATCTTTCTTCTTCCATCGTTTGATGAAACGACGTATCAAAAACGGCCACCATCGGTGTATTTGGTAAAACTTTTTGAAAAGCCACAATCATGGCTACTTCTTTGGGATTATAAATGGGAGCTAAATCATTTAGTTTTAATATCTCTTGTAAAACTTCATCATTAATTAAGACCGCTTCTTTATATTTTTCTCCTCCCTGATTGATACGATGTCCTATTCCTTTAATCTCCTCTAAGGAAGAAATCACTTCTAAACTCATTAATTTATCTAACAACAGGTTTACGGCGTCATCAAAATCTTTAATAACCACTTCTTGCGTAACCTTTTCTTCTTTATAATCAAAGGTGTAACTTCCACCTTCCATACCAATTCTATCAAAGATACCACGAATTAGTACCTTGTTTGTATCCATTTCAAATAGACTAAACTTAAAAGAGCTACTTCCGGTATTCACAGCCATAATCTTCATAGTATAACCTCTTTCTAATTCACTTCTATTTTAACATAAAGTCCCCTCTTTGCAAACAAAAAGACTTAAGAATCTAAGTCTAATCCTATTTACTTTACTTTCATATATCCACGATCTTCCATTTCACTTTGAATGGCATTCAGTTGATCTTGAAAAAAGTTAATTTCTAAGCCTAATTCAGGATGACTTAAGCGAAATAAATTAAAATGTTCTTTTAGTAAAGTAAATCGTTTGGGAAGAGTTAAAACATCGGATTTTTCTTCTTGATAAAAAAAAGGAATTAAGTCTCTATATAGATACGTATCCATATATTGTTTTAAATCCGTATCTTTAAAAGAAGTAGGACGTTCATCAAAATCAAACATACTGCTAGACCAATGAAGACCAGAAGCTAGCAAACATTTCTTGGATATTAAACTATTTGTTTTTTCGTCATAAAACCAAACAACAGGGCTCACTTTAATGAAAAAAGTTCCACTTAAAGAACGAGAATTATCCGATAAAATGCCTATCTCCTGATTATTACTAATAAAGCGAATATACGTATCTCCTTTATAGACGTATTCCAAAAAAGTTTCTAATTGGAAGTTAAGTGGAAATCCCTTTTGACGAATTGGAAGCGTGTATGTTTTTCCCGTTTTAAGTAAATCGCCATAGGTATATGCTCGTTCTAAATCTAAGAAGAAATCGGATTCCTTAGGCACAATGTTCTGTGGATATTCTCCAAAACAAACTTCTTTAACTCCTACAAAGCCTTCTTTTTGGGGGTACTGATCAAAATCTGGAATAGCAAGCGAAGAAAGTATAGGACGAACACCCAAGACTCGAGCAAACTTAAGAGCAGGTTTATATTCTCCTATTCGATCTACATAATAAGAGGATCCCTCATAAGGAGATTTGAAAAGGTCTTTTAACCAATAAGCGGTGGTATTTCCAGTCGTAGGTGACCTATCATCGATCACCGTTAAGACGGAGGTGTCTAACCAATGATTAATATACTCTAACGAACGATCATCATAGGAAAAAGTGCATTGTTCGTGTGTTGGAGTGCCCATTAATTTAGCTAAATCTGTTGCCGAAGCACGAGGTGAATATCGTTTAAAAACATCCAACACTTCTCCGTTAAAATCCTCAAAAACTTGTTTTTGTGATAACAAACTAAGTTCTATCTTTTCCACTTTTATCACCACGCTTATGTTGTTTATTATAATGAATATCAAAAAAAATACAAGAAAAGTTTTAGACTTTATAGTAAGTAATCAACTTTAGAAAAACCATATGAAAAGAACAGACCCATATCTGTTCTCTTCATTCTCCTTTTGATCTTGATCATTTTGTTAAAAGTCTAATCATCAAAAAATAGTACCTACTCTAAAGTAGAAATACAATTCAATAGGGAAACAGCATCTAATGTTCTGTTTCTCTACTTATATACTACTATTTTTATTACTTTGTGTAAATAACCTTCTTTAAATTGGCAACAATTACCAAAATAAAAAGGATAGATCAATGCTACCCTATTTATTTGCTAAATGATACGTATCTCTTGCAATCATGACTTCTTCATCCGTTGGAATAATATAAACTTTGCAAGTAGAGTCATCGGTACTAATTAAAGTTTCTACCCCTCTTACATCGTTTTTAACAGGATCGATTTTGATGCCTAAACAAGCAAGTTTTTCGATAATAGCACTTCTAGTAGCCTTAGAGTTTTCTCCAACTCCTGCCGTAAAGCAGATGGCATCGGCTCCCCCTAATAAAACATAGTATTGCGCAATGTAATTGACAATCTTTTGAACATACATGTTTTGTGCAAGGATGCACCTTTCGTTTCCTTCTTTTACACCATCTTCGATATCACGAGAATCACTACTAACACCACTAATACCTAATAGACCACTTTTCTTATTAAGCGCATTATCGATTTCTTCTACCGTCATGCCGGCATTGTTTTTCATATATAGCACCATCGAAGTATCAATATCACCTGCACGGGTTCCCATCATAATACCTGCATTTGGACTTAATCCCATTGAAGTATCGATGCATTCTCCATTTTTAACGGCACTAATGCTTCCACCATTACCAATATGACAAACAATAATCTTGCTATCTTGTTTACCTAAAAGTTCTTGGCAACGACCGGATACATATTTGTGACTGGTTCCATGGAATCCATATTTACGAACACCATAGTTTTGATACCATTCATATGGAACTGGATACAAGAAATTTTCTTCCTTCATCGTTTGATGGAATCCCGTATCAAAGACTGCTACTTGTGTAGCTTCTGGAACTAATTCTCTAAAGACATTGATAACAGTAATATTGGCAGGGTTATGTAGAGGTGCAAGTGGAATTAAATCTTCTAAAACCTTGATTACTTCATCCGTAATTAATACCGATTCAGAATATTTGTCTCCTCCATGAACAACACGATGACCTACGCCTTTGATTTCGTTCATGTCTTCTACCACACCATAATTTTTTAATTCGTCAATTAAAATCTGTACCGCCTCTTTATGGGTATTTAAAGGAACATCTTTCTTCACTTTTTCTCCATTCAATTTAATCGTATAACTACCATCGATACCAATACGTTCAAATAAACCTGAAATTAATACTTTTTCTTCTGGCATTTCATACATTTGAAATTTTAATGATGAACTACCAGCATTCACTGCTAAAACTTTCATATACTTTTCTCCTTTACGTGATTATTATACAACAACTTATCCTAAAAGAAAAAGAGCTTTTTTTAATTTAAACTCTTTTCATAACGTTCCAGTAATTCTTCAATCGATGAATCCGTTTTCTTTACATTTTTTAATTTGCTTTTAGCTATTCTATAAAAGAAATAATCACTCATTTCCATTCGCTTAAAATGATTTAAATAATGGATATTTTCACGATATTCAGGGATGACTTTTAAAAGGAGTTCACCTACGATTTCAATTAATTCATTTTTGTTTTTTAAATTCTTACTAAAAGTTAAGTTGTAGATACGTTCAAAGAAATGTTTCATTGAAATAGCATCGACTTCCGATTGATAATACGTATATAAGTCATTATCTACAAAACGTTTTTTTAGAGCAAGAAGCGGATATACGGTGTTCTTTAGAGACTTAGTACTTTTTACATTACAAATATCGGTAAAGGAAGTAGAGCCTTTGCGATTTACTCTTGTATAAATGGCTTGGTTGGTAAAATAGACTTTATGCGCTTTAGCTAACATCAAGGGAACACATTCGACGTCTTCGTTTGCACTTCCTTTAGAATCATAATAAGTAAGCATTTCCTTTTTCCATATTTTTGCTGTAATTAAGGTAAGCATCGATGATAATATATAATGTTCTTTTTTAAAATTGATCACGCGATTCCCAAATTTGAGATTGACACTAGGCAGTGTGATAAAACCTGTTTTAACTTTAACTCTTCCGATACCTACTTCAACACGATTCTTTTTCATTTCTTTTAGCAAATTCAAGTATGCATCTACGTTCATCTCATCATCACTATCTAAAAAAGCAATATAATCAGAGTGACTTTTGGATACCCCAAATTTTCTTGTTAGACTAATTCCTTCATGTGGTCTTTTATAAACATGGTAATCGCCTTCTATATTCTTAAAATAATTTTTTACAAAAGAGTAAGAGTCATCAGTACTACCATCGTCCACTACTATTACTTCAATATCTTTATATCCTGTTACCGATTTAAGGCAAGATAATATAAAAGATTTCGAATTCCACATGGGAATAATTACACTCAGTTTTGGTTTGGACATAATACTTCGCTCCTTGACCTTATCATACAATAATCAAGCTGATTATTCAAGTTCAAGAAAAAATAAGATGCACTAAACATCTTATTCCTTTTATCTTCCTATATGTGATTCTTTGTCATCAACAGGAGTATCTTCTTGTGCCATAGCATCAACAATTGAATTGATTTGAGCTTTTAGGCGATCATGATTTTGTAATGCGTTAAAGCGTTCTACAGATTCTAAGAATCTTTTTTCTTCTGGAGGTAAATCCATCGTAGAAGTTGCACTTTGAGAAGCTATAGCAGATTCTTCTTTTGCAGGAACTTCTTCTTGAGACTCAACTGGATCCACTTCAGGTTCTACCGTAGGCTCTTCGACAATAGCAGGTTTTTCTTGAGATTGAGCAGTATTCTCACTAGGAGCAGCTTCTTCTACCGGTTCTGTTTCTTGTGTTTTTGGTTCCTCTTGAGGAGTCGATGGCTCCGGTTCCTTTTCTTCTTGGGTAGAAGCATTTTTCGTTTGTTTTTCTGCTTGTTCTTGTAATAATGCACTGCCTAAACTAGCAAATTTTTCTAAATGTTCATTTAAAATCGATCTATCCGATAATGGAAGTGAACGTATTAATTCTTCAAATGTACGACGACTTTGTAATGACTTATATAAAGCAACGGCAAGATCTTTCTCGTGTTCTGTCAAAGGAACCTCTTCTTTTTCCCTAGGAGCTTCTTCTTGTGGTGCAGCTGGAGCTTCTTGCGTTTCTTTTGAAGATTCTTCTTGTTTTTCTTCTTGAACCATTTGTGCTGGTTCTTCCTGAGTAGATACAGGTGTAACTTCTGCATCTTGTTTTGAAGGAACGGTTTGTGGATCTTCTTTTGGTTCTACAGAAGGTGCTTTGGTGTCTTCATGCAATTTAGCAAGATCCTCGTTTTCTTTTCTTTTCTTCGCAATAAACTGTCTTATTTGCGCATTCATATTATCGTGATTAATTGCTTCATAAAATTCAGGTCCTCGTTTGGAAAAATCAAAAATCATGAATTGAACTGGAAGTGCATCTTTTCTTGATAAGTTATAACTGTTGAATAAAGCAATAACCTCTTTCATCGATTTACCATCTTCTAAAGCGCACATAATATCAATTGCTGGTAATATCTCTTTCCCTTTTGTTGGACTCTTCATTCTGCGAGATATATTTTTTTTCCATTCTTCCATTCGTTCAGGATAAATAAGCTCTTCGCAACGCTTCATTAACTCTTCTGCTGAAAGTTTATGTTCATCTTTTTCTTTAAATTTTGCGTTTTCTTTTTCCTGATATTTTTTATTATCTTCTTTTATTTTTTCTACATACTTCTTTAATTGTTCGTCCATTTCTCCAATTTGAGTAGCTTCAAAGAATTCAGGACCATGTTTAGCATAGGTTAGAACCATGCGTCTAATGTTTTCCATGGATTCTTTCGATAATTCTTCATAAGGAGGTTTATAAGGGAAATAGTCTACCACAGATTGCAAATCCGCTGGTGATACTACGCCATTAAGTGAATTCATAACGGAAATTACATATTTAATCACTTCATCATGAACTAGATTTGCTCGTCTTGCACTAAGTAATGCTTCCCAACTTGCTTTTTTTTCTTCATATATAACTCTTTCACCCATGTTAAGGTATCTTTCGTATAATTCATCGTTCATTGATTATCCCCTACTTTCCTACTATTCATTATAGGGTATTTGAAGGGATAAAGTCAATCCTTTAAAGGTTTTTTTAAACAAAAAAAGAAGACAGGAAGCCCTGTCATCTAAGTTAGTCAAACAAACTATTTGTTAGAATAACTTCCACTAAGTTGGTTCATTCCGTTTTGTACTAAACGTCTAGTGATTTCACCACCAACTGATCCATTAGCACGGCTAGTAGCATCTGGTCCTAAGTTAACACCGAATTCATTAGCGATTTCGTATTTCATCTTATCGATAGCTTGTTTAGCACCAGGTACTCTCATTTTCATTGAATTTGTATTGTTGTTCATGATTTTCACCTCCTACATTTATAGCGTGTGAAAATTTTTCCGGATTATACTTTTTTTAACATGGTAATTTCTTCCTAAAGTAAATCGCTATAAATGTTTTCTGCTTCCTCATGAACAACGATGGTAAACGTGTTATCAATCGCTTTTTGAATGAGCGTTTCATAATCGATTTCTTTTTCGATTTTTTTTGCTACTTCTAATTCGGGATGAATCACCGGATGCTTTGGAACAAAAATGGTACAGCAATCTTCATACGGTAAAATGCTCGTATTGTAGGTATCAATTTTTCGAGCAATTTCCATAATTTCTAATTTGTCAAAACAAGCTAAAGGGCGAATAACCGGAAGATTCGTTACTTCGTTAATGACATTCATACTAACGAGCGTTTGAGAAGCGACTTGTCCAATCGATTCACCATTGATAATCGCTTTTGCTTTATATTTTTGACAAAGTTTGTCCATAATACGATACATCATTCTTCGCATAATGGTAATCCCATAGGCAGGATCGCTTTTTTTGTAAATTTCTTCTTGGAGTTCAGTAAAAGGAACAATATGGAGATTGATTTTATTGGTATAGCGAGCAAGTTTTCTTGATAGTTCAATTACTTTGTTTCTAGCTTCCATCGAAGTATGCGGAATCGCTTCAAAGTAAACGGCTTCGATTTTAATTCCTCGCTTCATAGCTAGGTAACCTGCGACCGGGGAGTCGATTCCACCACTTAACATCAATAATGCCTTAGGTTGAGTTCCAATGGGATATCCACCTAATCCTTTATGTTGATTGGTATAAATATAAGCTTCTTGCGAATAGATTTCAACTGAACATAAAACATCCGGATGATGCACATCTACTTTTACACCTTCTATGTTTTTTAAAATGATGCCTCCTAAACGACGACTAAAATCCATACTGGAAATAGGAAAACTTTTATCACGTCGATTGGTCTCAATTTTAAAAGTCGAAAACTTTTCTTCGCTCATGACTTCTAAAACTTTCTTTTCTATTTCTTCCTGATTGCTTGCTATCTTATAGGCAATGTGATAAGCATGAATTCCAAAAATCGTATTCAGTTTATCCAACACTTTATTCAAATCTTCATCTTTGCAAGTAATGCTCATACGAGAAAAATCACTCATAATTTCACAAGGAAGCGTACTTAGTTTTCTATTCACTTCATCTTTTAAAGTTTTAATGAAAAAATTACGATTTCCTTTTTTCGTTGAAAGTTCTCCATATTTTATTAATATTATTTTCTCCATTAGTTTTCCCTCCTTTTTATTTTAAATGCAATTTTTCGATACTTTCTTTTAAAATTTTTAAAAACGTTTTAACTTCTTCTTCGGTTGTTAAATGAGATAGACTAACCCGAATCGAACTTCTTGCTATTTCTTTATCTTTACCTAAAGCTAAAAGGGCAAGGGATAGATCTTTTTCATTGCTACAAGCGGTTTTGGTCGAAACATAGACTTCTTCTTGCTCTAACTGATGTAGTAGGGTCTCTGCTTTAATAGTAGGTACACTAAAGTTTACGATATGGGGGATCGATAAAGAAGTACTATTGATGGTAACCATAGGCATCTTTTTTAATTCTTCGATTAAGAATTCATTTAATTTTTGAACTTTTAAATAATTTTCTTCTTGTGTAGATAAAGAAAGCCTTAAAGCTTTCGCTAAACTGACCATCAAAGGTAGGGCAGGTGTCCCACTTCGATATACCGTTTGACTTTTACCTCCATGAATTAAAGGTTCTAATTCGATTTTTTTCTTTTTTATGAGGCACCCTACTCCCTTTAAGCCATAAATCTTATGCCCACTAAAAGTAAAAAGATCAATGTTTTCTAAATTGATAGGAATCTTCCCTACCGCTTGGGTTCCATCGACATGAAAGAAAGTTAACGGATAATTTTTTAAGTAGATACCTATCTTTTCTACATCTTGATGAATTCCTAGTTCACTGGATACTTGAGCAATGGTGACTAGAACCGTATCTTTCGTAATCATTGCTTTCATTTTTTCAAAATCGATTGCACCATTTTCAAGAAGCGGAATGATATCGATGACATAACCTAATTTCTCACAATATTTAAGCGTTTCCGTAATACTCGAATGTTCTAAAGGTGTTGTTAAAATGTGTTTCCCACGGTTGGGATATTTTAATAAAAGTCCTAAAATAGCAAGACTATTACTTTCACTGGCTCCACTCGTAAAAATGACTTCTTCTTTATCCACATTTAAAAGAGAGGCAACTTGCATCGTAGCACTTTCCATTAATTTTTTACTTTTTACGCCTAAAAGATGAAGTGAATTTGCATTTCCAATATATTCTTTTGTCGTTTTAATAAAAGCATCTAATACTTCTTCGTCTACTGGTGTTGTTGCACTATAATCCAAATAAATCATTCTTATCCCTCTTTCAATCGTTATTAGTTTATCACAAGTTCTACTTAAACAAAAGAAAAAAAGGAGGTTTTCTCCTTTAATCAGCCATTTTATTCGAAATATCTAGAATCGATTCTTTAATACCTGGTTCCATCATTTCTAGGATACGAATTCCATTCTTTAGACTATCATGATAATTTCCTTTATAGAAAAGAATTTCGGCATTTTTAAGACCTTGATGAATGGTCTCATTATCGCTTCTATAACGATTGCCATAGACAATCGCCATTTCGGCTAATTGAGCCGTTCTAATCATATCGTTCGTCGTATTGAAAAGTTTAAGGACTAAGTCTCTTGCTGTATCTACTCTCGTATTCAAAACTTTAATTTCAATTGGTTTTTTTTCCAGTTCTTTAATGATTTCTAGAATCGATTCGTTAGCCTCAGATAACTGAACAAAATAATTATTACTAATAATCGGCAATTTGTAAGAGCGAATTCGAATCTTGCATTGTTTTAAAACGACTTGAATCTCATCTAATTGTTCTTTCGCTCTTACTTCATCATCGTACATACTACCAAGCGATTTTAGTGATACATCTAAATTTTCTTCTAACTGTTGCAATAAAATGGTCTTTTTCTCTAAGTCCTTCATGATTACAGAATAAGGCTCTTTCTTGCCTTCCACCATGGAAAGCATTTCTTTATACGATTTATTCATCGCCTTTAAATTTTCTTTTACTTGATTCAAGTTTTCTAAATCTTTATCGGTCAAATCATACATGTTTCTAATATCATCCATTTGTAAGTCGATATCTTCAACGAGTTTATTTACTTTCTTTAATTTTTGATCAAAATCCGAAACACGATCTTGATAGTTTTTGCGGGCTAGTTTTTCTTTTTCAAAATCGTTAAATAGAGAGTCTAGATAATCTAAGATAGTCTTTAATTCAAACATGCATTCTTCCAAATTTAAAACGCGAATACGGTCCATAATGTTGGTAATATTTTTCTTACTTTCTTCCATATTATACGGAATATTTAAGTAGTCGAGTGGATAATCATCATTTACCATTTCACTATAGATTTTTTCGATATCTTCTATACGTTTAGGAATTAACTGTTTAGCAAGAAGTACTAGTTGAGGAACTTCTTCAATGACCACTTCCATATGGTCGATCATGGAATCTAAGGCTTTTACGATATGAACTACTTCGCTATATTCGTTATTTTCCATGACACTTTCAAAGTCTAGAAAACGTTTCTCGATATTTTCAAATTGCAAATCAATTAAAGGAGCTACTCCATCGTAATCTAGTTTATGATCTTGAAATTCTTTGGATAAAAGACGATATTTGGCTTTTAATTTAATGATGATGCTTCGGTATTTTTCTTCGCTAATGGTGATTTCACGAATCTCATCCATTAAGTGATCGGCTGCTTCTTTGGCTTTATAAAGTTCAAGCTCTGTCTGAGCTAATTTCACTTTGGCTTCTTTATAATTCTTCGCATTAAGTGATAAATCCAAATCGATAATCATATCATCTATCTTTGTAAGACGGTCCCCTTTGATGGTATCAAAACGTTGTTGCCAGTACTGATACTTTTCTTCCATTTTATCGTTTTTAACAATGGCTTCTACTTTAGCAAGTTCGGATGCTACTGGGGTACTAGCAATTAAATTTTTTTCCGTATCTAATTCATTTACTTGTTTTTTGATTTTTCTTTTTCTATTTTCAAAAAACACAACAAAGAAAACTATAGCGATTACTACCGTTGCAGCTACAATTGTAAGCGTAATTAAAAGATTGGCATCTTCCATCTTTTTCACTCCTTCTAGTTTTCTAATACTATTCTATCACAAGTTCGCTCTTTTTTGTGCTTTTTTAGAAAAAATGTGATTTTATTCGATAAAATAAGCTAAAAATCTTATAAAAAAGATAACCCTTCAAGGTTATCTTAACTTACAACTAATTCCATACGGAACCTTTTACTATCGACTCTCCGTAAAGTATAGGTTTTGCCATTTAAAGTCATCTTCTCATCAAAAGTACGATAAGTTAAATCTCTAAGCTCTCCAAAATCGGAAAAACCATCGACCGATGTTACCACATAGATGGCATAGGTTCCTTTTTCAAGAGATGAAATATTGATTCCTCCTTCGAACCATGCTCTTGTCTTATCACAACCATCGGATACTTTTAAATCGACAACATAGCGACCGTTTGTAATCGATCCCACTTCTTGTTCATAACGTTTAAAAGTAGAAATATTTTCTAAAACAATCTTACGAGTGACTGTTTTATTGGTATGGTAATCAATTCCCACATTATGTGATGTTCCGGTAATGACTAGACTATTATCTTTAAAACCAATCTCTTCAAATAGGTTATACATCTTGTCAGTTGTTGGAGGAATATCTTTAGCAAGCAATCCCTCGTCTCTTATCACAATTGTTAAAGGTCTAGACTTTGTATAATAGTTCATCTCAAACAAGTAGCCACGATTCTTTTCGCCTTCTGCTTTACGAGGCATTTCCCCGTAGATTAAGTTTTGATAAAGACATCTTGCTTTATAAAAACCATTTTCTACTTCGACATAGGCAATATAATCACCTTGTTTTACTTGTGATAAATCGACATTCCCTTTAAACCAACCTAAACTATAGTCATACGGTTTATCATCTTCAAGAGAAGACATATCATATGGATAATCGGTCGTCCAATTAGTTACTTCAAAGCGATATTCTTCAAGTGTCTCTTCGTTTTGTAAAATGAAATAGTGTCGTATATTTTGATTGTTATCCATACCTTGGATACCTAAGAAACCGGCCACTTCAAACGTATCCTTTTTAACTTCCCTCATCGATTGATAAGCAAATAATCCATTTTTCTCTTCTAAGCCTTTGACGGTGATGGTAATCGTCTTAGTAGCCGTTAAACCTCCTTGATCGGTAACTTCATAGGTGACTTTATAGGTTCCCTCTTTAGTCGCATTGACTAAGTTCTCTACCACTTTAATTTTTGAAGTTAAATCCCCATCTTCTATATCTGAAGCAGTTACTTTTTCCAAAGGATTAAAAGTACTATAAATAGGAATTTCACGATCAGTAGCATTAATTACAGGAGGACTATTTTGTAAAGTAGATTCACTAACTACAATTTCTTGTTCATTATCCTTTTTAACTACCCAACCAAAAGTACCATCGTAATCAATTTTAACCCAGGTTACCCCATCGACCGTTACTTGATCTAGAATAACAACATAACTGCCATTGGAAAGACCTTCATCCGTTTTATTTAACAAGGCTCCTTTTGGTTCTTTTCGAACATTTGCATAAGTACCTTTACTTAAAACTACTTTTCCATAAGTCATTTTAACAAAACTAACAAGGGCTGGATCAATCCATTCTTTAAATCCTTTTTTGTTGGTGGCGGTTACTTGATAAGATTTCAAATGATGACTTCCATCATAGGCCTTTTCAAATACGACCACATATTGATCTTTGTTCCACGTTCTACCCGATGGATTTGTTAATAAAGAATCAAGATACAAAGGAGTTTTATCTTTGGTGATTTTAGCAACTTGGTAAGAAGGTTGTCCATTTTCTTCAAATGCTTCATAGGTATATTGTTTCTCTTCATAATCGGTAATTGAAGTCGTATCCTTCATTTCTACATCGTTAATTTTCGTGTAGTAACTAGCAGGTACATAAACGTAGTTGGTATCCCAGTTATATTTTACATTACTACTATTTTCTACAAAGCGATGATTTTGATCGATATTGACATCGCTTATAATCTTATACCAGATATCGCTTCCTAAAACCGTATCTCCTTTTACTTCATCCACAATAATAACGGGGCTTCCATTTCTGCCATAATTGTAGTAAGGCTCTGAAACAGTAGCGGTCTTTGTTGAAATACGATATTTTTCATCTAATTTGGGTTCATACGCTGGATAAATCGTTCCTTCATGACTTTTAATCGCTAACTGATAATAGTTATAATCTTCAAGACCATTAGCACGATCAAAGGCATAGTATTTAGAAGCTGCTTTTTCTCCCCAATACGGGTCGGACGCATATTTAACATTAGCACCCATTAATTTATTTCCTAAATGACTTCCGTAAAATTTCCAGTTGCTTGGAAAAGCATAACCGTAGCCAATATAGGTTGTGGCATGGGTATAAATAGATCTTCTTGCCGAAGCATAAAGAGAGGCACTATCGGGGTTGGAATCGTAGGCAGCATGTCCAAACAAGTTATTCCTACTCGTTGCATAGTTACTTCTTCCTTCACCCGATTCATTTCTTGCTACCGATAACATCATCAAAGCATTAATTCCTTGATTTTCTTGTACGTTATAAAAGGCATAACCTGTTCCATAAAGAGCGGTATAGTGATAATCTAGTATTTCGTCGTAATAACTTTTTAAATAGGTATCGATATCATTTCCAGAATACGTCGTTTTCGAGTGATGCGGTAAATAAAGATAATAATTATAATAAGGAGTATCCTTGTTAACACTTAATTCGTGTGTTCCTTTTTTCTCATCATCAATTAATTTGATAAGGTCTTGATAAAAATAAATGCCATCGTAACTATAGTAAGTTCCTTCGTTCAACATCGATGGTTTTGGTCCTAAAGTGACACTATTTTTATAATCACTTGTTTTTTGAATATCGGAAGTAAA
This sequence comes from uncultured Bacilli bacterium, assembly GCA_947623935.1. Taxonomy (GTDB): domain Bacteria; phylum Bacillota_I; class Bacilli_A; order RF39; family UBA660; genus Faecenecus. Next base: position 18,667 of record CANQIE010000017.1, read on the forward strand.
ATAATGTGAAATACTATCTTTGGTCACAATGTATTTAGAAGAAGACTTGACCCAAGAAAGGGGAACAATTGTGTAGTTATTATAGCCTGCTTCTTTTTCCTTAATCCAACCCGTAAAACCTGCGATCTTCATTTTAACTCGCTTATTTTCTATATTGATATCAAGGAAAGGAGCATCCACACCTCCATAACTGGAATTTCCATTAAAGTAGGTATAAACGGTACTATCCGAAGAGTCTCCACTATTTAAAAGATTGGTATTCTGTGAATTGTTTCCTTTGTTTAAATCAAGTAAAGCATATTTAGCATCCACCATCTTAGTAACGTTATCTTTTCTTTCTAAAATAACTAACTGGCTACTCTTTTCATCCGTTGCTTCATTCATTGCTGTCTTTGCTTCTTGATAGGTCTCATGACAGCTCACATTGGTAAGGGTATAATCTCCTTCGGCATAGGCTAACTCATAAGGGGTCTTGCATTCTTCTCTCGTCTTATAATCTTCTTCGTTTGTTTTAGCCTCGACTGGAATAGGTATCAAAAGAAGTATTTGTTCTAATAACATCATAAAAACACAGAATCTTGCTACCATTTTTTTCATAAAACAAACCTCCTTTTCGAAAATTCTCCACTTATATTATAACAAACTCTTCTGTCAATCACTATATATTAGCAATTCTTTTCCCTTATTTTACGTAAAAAAAGAAAGGCCCTACAACACTAGGAACCTTTCTTTCGTACTATTTTGTAGTACACTTCATTCTATTCGATTTATTTCGGAATATGTTCCTTTTAAAAGGTTGAATATTTTTCATCTTTTCGATATAATAAAGAAGATACGAAAGGTGGTACAATTCAATGTCTAAAAAAGAAAATGTAAAGGGGAAAGTTTCTGTAACTTATATTATGCGCGTAATCGTGCTCGTTTTATCCTTCGTCAGTAGTGCGGTTCTTATTTATTATTTAAATCTACTTACACCTACTGAGCCCATGCTTTGTTATATCGGAATGGGTGTTCTTTTAGGAATTGATTTTCTTTTTCTTCTTTTTACGATTCGAGCAAAAGGAAAGAAAAAGTTAAAGAAGCCGGTAGGTTACTTTGTTAGTAGTGTTCTCTTTATCCTTATTTGCCTACTTTTGTCGTTTGTTATTAACTATTTGTATAACCGTATTTCTGTAAAAAGAGAATATCTTACCTATTCTACCAGCTTAGTTACTCTAGTGGATAGTCCTTTAGAAAAGATAGAAGATGTGGATAATTTAGAAATTGGAATTGTTACTGATAATAATGCCTATCACACAATTGCTCAAGAAATGATTGAGGAAAATAAGTTAGATGATCGTAATAGCATTATCGAATACGAAGATTTCCCTTCGATGTTAAATGATTTATTCGATAAAGAAATCGATGCGGTGTTCTTATCTAGTAGTTATGGAACCCAGTTTCAAAATATTTTTGAAGATATTGTAGATACCACCAAAGTGATTGCTACCAAAGAAAAAGAAATGCAAAACGAAGACTTAGCTATCGAAGAAGGAAATACCAAACCTACTTCTTTAGTAAATGAGCCTTTTACCATTCTTTTATTGGGCGTCGACTCTAAAATTAATGGTATGGATAAAAATGCTTCTTTTAATGGAGACTCACTAATCCTTATTACCTTTAATCCTAAAACCTTAACGGCTACTACCTTAAGTATTCCAAGAGACTCCTATGTACCAATTGCCTGCTTTGCCAATCAAAAAGAAAATAAAATTACTCATGCGGCATGGAATGGTGCAAGTTGTATGATGAAAACCATTGAAGGCTTTACGGGAATCGATATTGACTATTATGTCAAAGTAAACTTTAAAGCGGTTGTTAGTCTAGTCGATGCCTTAGGTGGTGTTGAGATTGATGTTCCTTACAGTTTCTGTGAACAAAATAGTGATCGTAAATTTGGAAAAAATACGGTTTATGTTAAAAAAGGATTACAGACGTTAAACGGAGAAGAAGCTCTTGCTTATGCGCGTAACCGAAAAGCATGGCCTAATAAATGTTCTAGTGAATGGAATCAAGGGGAACGAAGCGATATCATTCGTGGACTTCACCAACAAGAAGTAATTCAAGCTCTTTTAGCTAAAGTCAAAGATATTCGAAGTATCGATAAAATCATTGAACTCTTGGATTTAATTAGTTCAAACATTGAAATGAATATGACTCAAGCCGAAATATTATCTTTCTATAATGTCTTTAAAGATATTGCTGCTAAAGGTTTAAGTGGTAGTAAAGATATTATTACTTTCCAACAACTATTCTTAAAAACAAGTGGTCAAATGATTTATGATGAATCGATGAAATTAGTATTATCGGATCAAATCATTAACCAAGGAAGTCTAGAAGATGTCATTCATGCCATGAAAGTCAATCTAGAGTTAGAGGAAAAAGAACCTATTAAAACTTTCTCTTTCTCGATTAACAATCCGTATACCAAGACTAGAATTGGTGATGGCAATTATAGTCCAACCAAACTTTATGCTCTACTCCCTGATTTCACTGGTAAAACAAAGGCTTATGCTGAATCTTGGGGAAATCAAAATGGCATTAAAATTGTTTTCTCTAACGATAGTAATGGTGTTGTTAAATCGCAAAATTATCCGGCTAAAAAAAGACTTGATTTGATTCCTAATCGTACTGTTACTTTAACACTAGAAGAAAAAACAGTAACTCCTACGACACCAACTACCATCGACTGTTCCACCGATCCAGACAATAGTGTATGCACCATGCCTAACTTTGTAGGAAAAGGAAAACAAGATGTTACTGCCTGGGCAAGTAAACTTAAGAACGTAACGATTAAATACAATGAATTATCGAGTGCCCTAGCAAATGGAAATAAAGCTGGTACTATTGTAGATCAAAGTATTAAGGCAGGAGAATCCATTCGAAGTACTACGGTTATTACCTTTACAATTGTGGTGGAAGATGAAAAAGAAAGTCCTTCTCCTAGTCCTAGCGAAGAATCAAAAGAAAATGAAAAAGGCTCATCTGATTAAGATAAGTCTTTTTATTTGCCCTTGCGAAGAATTTTATAAGAACTAAGGGGATACCACTTTACATCTACTTCTTGTATATCAAATTTATTATAATCTAAAGATAAAAGAGAGCCATCTTTGGTAGTCATTTGTAAGAATTCAATATCTTGTTTTAAAACAGGCTCTAATACATAATAATCTTGTAAGATATAATCTCTTGCGTGCCAGGTTCTTCCTTTTAAATTAAAGCGTAACATTTCTAAATCTTTAATGGGTACCTCTGGATATAAATTTTGAGCCCACCTATACCATGAAGGAAAGTAATCAAAAAAACAGATCCCTTTTTCGGTATGGCCTACTCTTTTACAATGATCTCCACATAATGGAAGTAATCCTTCCTCTGTAATTTGTTTCATATGTGCCATTGTTGTCAAGTGATAGGCCGGATGATCTTCTTTAAATATTTCTTCATTAAATCGAATCATGTCTTACTCCCCTTTTCTATAAAACCATACTTATAATTATCTTCAGTTTCTTAAACATATCATATTTTTTATTATTTGTGAAGACTCTTTATTTCTATCTTCATTATCTAATAGGAGTATAATCTTTTAACAAATTCATATAGTTCATTGTTTTCTTTTATCAAATAAATATATTAAAAAATTAGTAATAAAAAGGACAGAAATAAAGTCAATAAATTTTTGACTAACTCTGTCAATCATTTAATATTATTCCTTCAATTTAGTAAAGTTCTCATTATTTTGATAGATCCTAATTATTATTTCATAGGAGCAAGCACAATGCGGAACGAGTTAAAGATGGCCGCAGGGCCAAAGGAGCAGACGTAGGCGAACACCCCTGCATTCGAACTAAGGCTATAGTAGCGATTGCGTAAGAGCCAATGGTTCCCGGAGTTTACAAAATTTCGATAATCTCCATACCAGCCTGAGGTCTCTGATAAAGCATGCCCATAACATACTCCTCCACCACATGCTGTTGCTGAAGGAATATTTGTGTATAAATCATAATACTTGGCATCTGGTAATTTTGTATTCTCATTAGTATCATTTGTAAATCCAGAAGCGGTTATCGTTGGCTTACCTGTACTTTCATCTTCTAATGCCCCCATCACATATTCATTTGCTCCACCACTCATATCATACACTCCTGTTATATTTCCAGTCGTGGATGCTTTTTGACCCGCTAAAGTTTCATAAGTATTTGTATTGCAAGTATCAGCACTTTCCTCTGCATCTATTGTATCCCCTGCTATTCCTGTTATATAACTTGAACAGTTATTGATGTATACTTCTTTGTCATCTTCTTCATACATATCATTTCCGTACTTACCATATTTACTCTGGGATAAGTATGCTACTGCTCCCCATTCACTGTTCTTATGCATGTGGGTATCTATACTTCCATCACTACTAAATCCATATGTTGATGCATTTTCTGATGACTTCATATTAAATGCTGCATAAAACATGTTTACTGGTTGTACATATCTCCATGATGTTGTATTTGGTTTTATAATTGGTGTCAAAGATGAACTATTGGCTTCTCCTTCGTTAAATTTTTTTTCTTGATTACTAGGTTCAAACTTTCCATACCAGATTCCTGTTAATTCATCTTCTCCAAATGTAAAGGCTGGGTGTACTTTATAATTTTCATTACTTGGTGTATCATTAATTCCATCTAGAAAGTTTATTATGATTTCTCCAGGTTGTTCAGCTGTTCCTCCAGCATATTGTTCCCCCAAATTCGTATATTTGTATTCATATCTTGGTATCCATACCCACATCGTGTTGATATCATCTATTGGTATTTTAGTTCCTGCTTCTGCTGTTTGATAACTCTCTCTTTTCTTAGTACCTACTCCATCTTCATCTAATCCAATAGTTACTGCATTCGCCCATTCTTGTTTGTCATAGTTATACCATTTCTTTGTTGTATCTGCTTTTACCCATGATGCTTTCTCTTCATCATAGATAACTGGAATCATTCCTGTTACTAACTTAGGTGCATTTGGTTCTACTCGCTCATAGTTTCCTGTAATTTCTTCTTCTGTGTCTGCTATAGCTAATGTTTTGTTACTTAATCCACATTTTCCATTTAACGTTACTGTCTGGGTTGTAGTCTCTTTATTTATTAATTTTATGGTATACGTTCTTGTTTCTCCTACAGATAAACTTTCTTTATTTATCTTTTCATCATTACTAGAAGAAGCTAATACTTCTACATTATCATTTTTTAAATAAGTGATGGTTGAATGTATTGGTACTTGACTATCATTCCTTATCGTTACTTCTACTTCTTTTTCGGTTTGATTTACTAATTCAATTTGATTTCCTTCTATTCCTTCTATTTGTATAGGACAAGAAAGCGTTCCTGCCACAATATTAAGCGCACCTTTCTTTTCTACTTTGGTTGTAAATATGGCATAACTAAACCCAATGATACCTACCACCATCAATAACATTACTAAGCCAAACAGAATCTTACTTCTATCTTTCATGGAATCACTTCCTTATTATTTATCTATTTCTATTATAAAACTACCCCCCCCCAGGTCAACATTTTGTTAATTTTTTTTCAAAAAAAAGCCTATACTGATGTGAACCCCAATTAGGAGACATCAATAAAAAACTAGTATATTAAAAAGAGAAAAGTTATTTTTCTCTTTTTGT
>CANQIE010000018.1 GCA_947623935.1 uncultured Bacilli bacterium
AAAAAATCTCTCAAATCCTTATAAACAAAGGGTTTGGGAGATTTTGTCTTTATAAAACTGATAAATTCGGGATTTTATGCAAGTTTCCTTGACAAATACATTATAACACAAACAATGTCTTATGTCTATCTTTATTTTTGGTGTCGATAAGCACTTTTTAAATCTTGTGAAATTTATTTTTATTCTCTTTCTTTTATTCTAAATATTTATTATATAATTTACTCACAATAATACCGTCAAAGAAAAAAGCAGCACAAATAGACTGTACTGCTATTCCAATAGTTCCTAATATTTGAAAAAATTCTATCAATTAGAAAATTACTGTTAATGTTTTTATTCATCGATTTTTGATGAAAAGAAATTTATCTTCGATGATAAATAATCCTTGAACTCATTTGCCGAAAAAATGTTTCTTGCATTATATTTTATAGCCTAGGAGCAAGCACAAGGCGAAACGCAAGCTGATAAAACCAACCACCATTAGTACGGTTAAAACTAAACACTCCCGCATTCCATTGACTACCATAAGCACCACCACGACTAAGCCATGGACTCGACGAGGTTAGGAAAGAAAACGAATCACTATTCCAACCTAATGTTTCAGATAAAGCGTGCCCATAACATACATATCCATCACATGCCGTTGCGGCTAGATTTCCATCATTCGAAGATAAATCATTACTTATATATAAATCATAATACTTAGCATCAGGTATTTGCTTTTCTCCTTCCTCATCTGTAAATCCAGATAAAGATTTCATCGGCTTCTTTGTATCTCCTTCTTCTAAAGCACCCATGACACGATCAACTGATCCTCCACTCATATCATAGATCCCTGTAATATTTCCAGTCGTTGATGCTTTTTGACCTATTTCTGTATTATAAGTGTTTGTACTACAAGTATCAGTACTTTGAAATGCATTTACAGAATTTCCTGCTATTCCTGTTATATATTGCATACAGTTATTAATAAATACCCCTTCTCCATCATTTCCATATTTTCCATATTGACTTTGGGAGAGATAAGCAACTGCTCCCCATTCACTATTCTTACTCAAATGCGTATCCATATTTTCACCAGTAAATCCATATTCAGTTTTATAATCAGTCATCATTTTTTGTGATACTATAAAGGCAGACGCATTTTGTATATATCTCCATGAGATTGCATTTGGTTTAATGTATGGTTTTAAATCAGCTTTATTACAAGTTTCTGTACTTTCTTCACATTCAGAGCTTGTACTTGTTTCAAACTTCCCATACCAGAAGCCTGTTAATTCATCTTCTCCAAAAGTAAAAGCTGAATGTACTTTATAATTAGTTGGATCACTCTCTTGTTTACTTGTTCCATTGATAAAATTAATTTCTATTTCACCCGAATTTGGATAGCACTCATATTCTACATTACCATATAGACAAGTGTCTTTATTCCCTTTTGCTCCCTCAGGTATATAATATTCATATCTTGGTATCCATACCCACATCGTGTTGATATCATCTATTAATATAGGTGTTCCTGGTTCTGCTTTTTGATAATATTCTCTATCATGACCAGCTTCTGCTTCTGTCTTCTCTACTACCGTTACCGCATTTGCCCATTCTTGATTACAGTAATTGTACCAGTTAGCGGTTTTTGCATTTGCTTTCTTCCAGGTTCCTTCTTCATAATCATAATATACCGGTATCATTCCTTCTACCAACTTTGGTTCATTGACATTACTATCATTACAAATTTCAGCTGAATCTGTTGGCCCAGATATACTACTATTTTGAGCATATACATTTACTTTTACAGAAAAAGTCTTATAATTATGAATCCATTCTCCTCCTCTTACTTGATTTGCATCATTATCAATCCACATTCTAAATCGGAATGTCTTTGTAATCTCTTCTTCATTTACACTTCCTTGATATAACGTCTTTCCTACTACTTCTTGTTTTAATATCGATGGAACCTGACTTTCTCCTAACTCACTATATAGATTGATTGCCTCACTTGTAAATAGATTGGATACTCCTGATTCTACATTTTCACCTGTTACTTCTGTTAAATAAGTTTTAATCGTATATTCTGGTAAAGTAGAACTATTATCTTTTGTTAAATAGATTTCATAATAGATAGAAGCCCCTTTTGCTTCCGATCTTACTTGGAATTCAAAAAAGCCTGTTCCTGTTTGTTTTACTCCATCAGTATCACTCATTGGAAAAGCATTCGTTAGACTTACTCCATTTTTTTCTTTTCTATTTTCATCATAGATAAAAGTTAAGGTACCTGACTCTAATTTATTTACGGTAGTTCCTTGTTTTGAATATTGAAAGAAAGCAAAGGTGGTTCCTATTACAATTAAAAGAAGACTTAATACAAGTAGACAAACCGCGATTATCTCTTTCTTAGTCCTTTTCTCTTCCATGATATCACTTCTCCTTTTATTATTTATCTATTTCCATTATAAAACTACCCCCCTAGGTCAACTTTTTGTTTACTTTTTACACTTAAACTGTAAATTCAACAATTTTAAACAAAAGAAAAAGAGGTTTTTCCTCTCATTTCATCGTTTAATTTCAACCATTTCGAAAGATTCAACAACATCTTTTTCTTTGATATCTTGGTAATTTTCAAAAGTAATTCCACAGTCCATACCTTTGGTGACTTCTTTAACTTGGTCTTTTTCATGTTGTACAGACTTAATCTTTCCGGTATAGATGACTACACCATCACGAACAATACGGCAATCACTTCCGTTTTTAATAGTTCCATCTAAGACATGGCATCCGGCAATATTACCTACTTTAGAGAATTTAAAGATTTGTCTAATTTCAGCGGTTCCATTGGTTTTTTCTTCATATAATGGTTCAAGCATTCCCTTCATGGCAAGTTCCATATCTTCAACGACTTTATAAATAATGTTGTATAGACGAATTTCAATGTTGTTTTCTTTAGCCATTTCTTGCGTTTTAGCCGAAGGTCTTACATTAAATCCAATAACGATAGCATTGCTGGCTTTGGCAAGTACTATATCACTTTCGGTAATCGTACCTACTCCACTTCGAATAACATTAATCTTAACATCTTCGACTTTGATTTTTTGAAGCGAGTTCTTAACAGCTTCTTGACTACCATTCACATCGGCTTTTAAGATGACGTTAATTTCTTTAGTTCCATCTTGAATAGCACCAAAGAGTTCTTCCAAACTCATACCCGATTTATTGGTATCTTGTTCTTTGGCTCTAAGACTTCGTTCATCGGCAACACTTCTTGCTTGTTTTTCGGTTTCAAAGGCCATGAACTTATCACCGGCACTTGGAACTTGGTTAAGTCCTGTAACTTCGACCGGCATCGAAGGAGGTGCCTCGACAATATTTTGTCCTTTATCGTTTTTCATGGAACGGATTTTTCCATAACTAGTACCAATAACGACAGGGTCTCCAATACGAAGCGTTCCATTTTGAATAAGTAGAGAAACGATAGCACCTACTTGTTTATCAAGACGGGACTCAATTACGGTTCCCGTAGCATAACGTTTTGGATTGGCTTTTAACTCACGCATTTCACTAACTAATAGAATGGTATCTAATAGTTTGTTAACACCTTCTCCTGTTTTAGCGGAAATTTTATTAACTAAAGTATCTCCACCCCAAGATTCAGGAGTTAATCCGTGTTCTACTAATTCAGTTAAAATACGGTCCGGATTGGCACCTGGTTTATCAATTTTATTAATAGCAACGATAATGGGAACATTGGCAGCCTTGGCATGATCAATCGCTTCAATCGTTTGAGGCATTACCCCATCATCGGCAGCTACAATAATGATAACAATATCGGTAACACTAGCACCTCTTGCTCTCATTTCCGTAAAAGCTTCATGTCCTGGTGTATCGATGAACGTAATCTTTTTATCATTATAGGTAATTTGGTAAGCTCCAATCGCTTGAGTTATTCCTCCTGCTTCGCCTCCAACCACATCGGTATTTCGAATGTAATCAAGAAGCGATGTTTTTCCATGGTCAACGTGCCCCATAATAGTAACAACAGGTGCCCTTGGAACTAAATCTTCTTCGCGGTCAATAATTTCATATTGCTCAAAGTTTGCAATATCGACTGCTTCTTCTTTCTTTAATGTTTTATCATAATCGACTACTAAAAGTTCTGCTACATCGTAGGCAATCGAATTGTTTAAAGTAGCCATAATACCAAGACTAAATAACTTTTTGATAAGTTCCGATGGATTTACTTTTAATTCACTAGCTAAATCAGATACACTCATACCTTCTTTATAAATGACATAATCATCACTTACTTCTTCTTGATTGGTCTTTAATTTTTCACGATGTTTGTACATCTTTTTCTTATCTTTTAAAAAGTCATTTTTATTTTCATTCTTTACTGGTTGTTGCTTTTTAATCTTTACATTTTTAGTAACCGGTTCCTCAATATCCACGATTGTAGCGGCAATGGATTCGGCTTTGTCTTCGAGTTCTTCTTCCTCGATGCGTTCTAAATCCTCTTCTTGTACCTCTTCACTACTACCATTTTGAATTTCATTATCGAGTAACGTAATATCGTCATCGGATAATAAAGTATCCGTGTTTTCTACCTTTATGTCTAACTTTTTACAGAGTTCTAAAACCTCATCGACACTTTTTCCTACATCGAGTGCATATTCTAAAACGTTCATCATTTAAAACCACCTACCTTTTCTAGTTTTTGGCTATTTTTATTAATCTTTTGGCTTCATCAAAATGTTCTACCACAATATCGGCCTCGGCTAACATGGCTTTAGAGTTATCGTCCATGTAATCGCCTTTATAAACAATCCTTTTTAGTTCACTATTGATAATCATTCTAGCACAAATGGAACAAGGATACGTCGTTACATACAAAGTTCCTCCTAAAATGGATACCCCTTGTTTTGCTGCTTGAATAATGGCATTTTGTTCCGCATGAACAGCTCTACAAAATTCTTGACGTGTACCAGATGGAATGTGATTTAAGGTTCTAAGACAACCTCCTAATTCACTACAATGTTTAAGTCCTTTAGGGGCTCCATTATAACCAATCGATACAATCTCGTTATTTTTGGTAATCACCGCTCCCACTTGTCTACGGCAAGTACTTCTTGAACTTGCTAACTCTGCCATTGTCATAAAGTATTCATCCCAACTAGGACGTTCACTAAATAATTTTTCTTCAACCATAACCTATTCTCCCAAAATTACTTTTTTTATTTCTTCGTAAACCTCTTCACCAATCGTTACTTCGAGGGCTCGCTCTAGCGCTTTATTCTTTTTTGCTTTTACTAAAACGTCTAGATCTTTTTTAATATATGCACCTCGTCCATTTTTCTTTCCTGTTAGATCGACTTCTACTTCCATAGAAGGCGTTCTAACAATTCTTAATAGTTCTTGTTTTGGTACTTTTTCTTTGGTTACCGCACAAGTTCGTAAAGGTATCTTTTTTGGTTTCATAAGAACCTCCCTTACTCACTTCTTAAGTTGATTCCGCATTCTTTGGCTTGTTCGTAATTCTTAATATCGATTTTATAATGCGTAAGACGAGTGGCAAGACGGGCATTGTATCCTTTTCTTCCAATTGCAAGTGAGAAATTATCGTCGTCTGCTACGACAATCGCTTCTTGTTTCTTAGGGTCAGTAATTAATACACTTAAGTTTTTAGCAGGCGATAAAGCATTTTGAATAAAGATAGCAGGATCTTTATCGTATTTGACGATATCTAGTTTTTCACCATTAAGTTCTTCGATAATACGAGCAATTCTGCTACCCTTTTCACCAATGCAAGCACCAATTGGATCCACATTTGGATTTTCAGAATAAACGGCTACTTTACTTCTTACGCCTGGTTCTCTTGCAACACTATAAAGAAGTACCGTACCATCAGCAAGTTCTGGAATTTCATGTTCAAATAGACGTTTTACAAATCCGTAATGGGTACGCGATAAAAGAATCAAAATACCTTTGCCTTCGGTATTGACTTTGCTGACATACACTTTAATTTGTTTTCCCATTTCAATCTTTTCGCCTGGGATACAATCTTTTTTAGGAAGAATACCATTGCTTCTTCCGAGATTCACAAAATAGTTATCGGTATCTTCTAGTTCTACCGTTCCTACCATCAACTCATCTTGTTTATCGGCAAAATCATCCGCAATAGCAGTTCTTTCTCTTTCTCTAATCTTTTGAATCAATACTTGTTTAGCGGTAGAGGTTGCTACTCTTCCAAAGTCTTTAGGAGTAACTTCAGTATCAATCGTTCCTCCTACCTCAGCAAGTTTATCAATCTTCTTAGCATCCGATAAAGTGATCTCTAACTCTGGATCAAACTCCAATACTTCAATCGGTTCTCCATTTTCATCATAGGTTGGATTTTCGTTTAATTCGTCGTAATCCATATCTTTTTTCTCATCAGGAACAATCGTAAGATACGAATAAACTTTAATATCTCCTGTATCTTTGTTAATGACTACTTTACTATTTTGAGACGCGTATTCTTTTTTATAAGCAGCGGTTAAGGCTTGTTCCATATATTCAAAAATATCTTCTTTAGGAATTCCTTTTTCTTTTTCTACTATGTCTACTGCTTGTAAAAACTCTTTACCGTTCATCTTCTATCACTCCTTTTTCTTTGGCATAAACATCTAAGATATAACTCTGGTCAATCAAATCTTTTTCTTTATCTAAAATAGGATTAATAATCCGAGTCGCCATGACCACGGTTTGTAAAGGGATAATTTCTTCCCTATCTAAGACGATACGAAGATAAAGTTCATTTCCCTCTTCTTCCAAATAAGCGTCATCAATTACAACTCCCAATGAATCTAACTTATCTCCTATTAAAGATACTATTTTTTCTTTCACAAAAAACCTCCTTAATACAAAATAGAGGAGTGGTCTCCCACTCCAGTTGTATTTATATTATAACAATCTCTCTTTAAAAAGTCTACTTTTTTTCATCTTTTTTTAGAAATAATCCCAAGGTATCACGAAGTTCTTTCTGAATTCTTGCTTTGTTTTTATAAAGAAGCGTATATTCTTCTATTTTTTTATAATCCAATGTCTTTAAAATACTGCTATATTTATTTAAAAGTTGTTTATAGTAATCGAAAGGAAGTTGATTTCTTTTACGAATAAGTTCAACAAGTAACCTTTCTTTGTTATAACACTGAATCTTTTCTCCTTCGATATCCAAGATTTCCATTCCTTGTTTAAATATTGCATTAGGCACGAAAACTTGTCTTATTTCTTTATTATGAATCGTACGATATCTACTAGGAGTAGCGAAATAGATTTTATCGGATACTACTTTAGTTAGTTTTTGATAATAAAAAGCCGTATTTAAGGTAAGGATTGCATAAGGATATTTTCTCTGATAAATCAGTACGGGATTTACTCCTGCCACATCTGCATAAACATTTTTTTCGTATTTATAAATTTCATTTTCATCGACTGCTTTTTGTATATAATATTTCGTTCCATATTTTTTTAACATATCTTGATAAGAATAAAGCATATTTTGCCACCTCTTTTAATTAGATTAACACTCCGTGGGGTAAAAATCAAGAAAATCGATGTTTTTAAAGAAAAATAAAAAAACAGTTTACATTTTTAAATGATTTTTTACATCTTTAATAAAGAAGGGCATCTAGTATCCTGGTTAGAATTATGATATAATTTTAAAAGATAAGAAAGGTGATTTACATGGCTTTTAATAATTTTGCTATTAGTTCTTTTATAACAATGAGCTTATTTTTAATTCTAAAGTATCGAGGTCTTGCGGATAAAGATCGCTTGATTTCCTTTTTGCTTTCTTTTTTCTGGATGATTCCATCACTAATTTTATCGTTTGTTCTTTTAAATGCCATGAAGTATACCATTAATCCTTGGGTCGTGATTCCAACCGTTTTAATTGAAAGTGTCTATAATTTCTTCTTACTAAAAGGCGATATCGATACCAAAAAATTACCTAAAAGTCTTGCAGTCGTAGCTCTTTTCTTTTTATCGACGTTATTCCAATTGATTCCCATTCGTCTTTTCCATTTAAATGTGGAAGAATTAAGTAGTAATATGGAAATGGCGATATCGCTCTTTAGTGATTTTTGTGGATTACTTATTTTAATTATTCTTTATTTTAAAGAATTAAAGGAAGATGCAAAAAAGTTAGTTAAAAACTTTAATCCCATTATGGATACCGCAATTAAGTATTGGACTCTTGGAATTATTATCATGGTGGTATCCAATTTATTAATTCAAACGCTTGCTCCTCAAAGTGTAGCCGTAAATGAAGAAAGCGTGCAGGCCTTAATTGGGGAAGCTCCTCTACTCACGTTTATAGGCGCGGCTATTTTTGCTCCTATTATTGAAGAATTGACTTTTAGAAAAGCCTTCTATGATGTCTTTAAAAAGAATACGCTTTTATTTGTTCTAACATCAGGATTGGTCTTTGGAGGACTTCATGTCATTTTATCTTTAAGTTCACCATGGGACTTACTTTATATCATTCCCTATGGTGCCCTAGGAAGTGCTTTTGCCTACATCTTAGCTAAAACCGATAATGTCTATGCGAGTATGATCGTGCATTTTCTCCATAATGCGATTCTTACTTCTGTATCGATTTTCTTTGGGATGGTGGTCTTGCTATGATGACAAGGGAACAACTTTTAGAGGAAAAAGAATACGAAGCAAAAAAAGAGAAAAGAAAAAAAAGAATCTTTATTTTCTTAATTTGCTTCATTTTGTTTATTGCCCTCTTACTTCTCTATAGTCGCTTTATTGCTACTAGTGGTCTTGTAGTTCGTGAATACAAAGTTGCAAATGAACGCCTTCCTCAAGACTTTTATGGATTAAAAATTGTTCAGTTTTCGGACTTACATTATGGTTCCACGATTTTTAAAAAAGATTTAGAAAAAATCGTTCAAAAAGTCAATGAGTTAAAACCAGACTTATTAGTTTTTACCGGAGACTTAATCGATAAAGATACCAAAGTAACGGAAGAATTAAAAAATGAGCTATCGGATCTTTTAAAAGAAATGAAAGCCAAAGTAGGAAAATATGCGGTAAGCGGCAATCACGATTATCTCTATGAGGGCTTTGAAACCATTATCAAAAAAGCTGGCTTTAACTATCTCGATAACACTTACGATTTAATCTATTATCAAGGATATCAACCTATTTTAATTACTGGTATGAGCGATAGTGGGCAATTTCAAAACGATATAGATAAAGCATTCGCTTACTTTACCAAAGATGATAAAAAAGAAGATATTTATACGATTAGTCTTTTCCATGAACCAGATGATATCACTTCTATTTTAGCCAAATATAGAGTTGATTTAGCTCTAGCAGGACATTCACACAATGGACAGGTAAGACTTCCCTTCCTTCCACCTTTAGTTACGGTTCGAGGCGCTAGAAAATATAATGATGAGTATTATAAAGTAGATAAAACAGACCTTTATATTTCAGGAGGACTAGGTACCAGCAATTATAAATTCCGTCTTTTTAATCGACCTAGTATTAACTTTTATCGATTAGTTAAAGAAAGTTAAAAAAAGTTTCAAAACAAATTGAAACTTTTTATGTGGTCCTATATAATAAAATTAGATACACTTGATGGTTAGGTGTTTTACTCTATTCTATTCCCCTATTACGAATAGAAAAGAGGTGATTTCTATGATGGATAACATGATAGAAAGGATAAATTCTTTTGGAATTAATAATAGCTTTTGCTTTTATTGTGCTTTGCACTATCATAGTTCTCAAAAAGAACTAACTTAAATGAAAACACCGATCAACTTTGCTTTGATACGGTGTTTTCCCTAATCATAATAGAATAGAGAAAGCATCTGACAGGTAAAATCAGGTGTATCTCTTTTTTATTATATGAAGATTTCTTCACATGAATACATTCTACCACAAAAATAGTTTTTCGTCAATCTATTCTACCGTAAAACCTAAGTCGTCTAATTTTTCTTTAACACTAGGAAGTACTTCTTCGCTTTCTATTGTTAATTTTACTTCCTTTTTTTCATGCGATGCTTTTACTTCCTCTACTCCATCGATTTTACTTACTGCATTTTGAATGCGATTTTCGCATCCTTCACAATGCATTCCTTCTACTTTTAAAACAACTTCCATATTCTTTCCTCCTACTCATTATGATAACCATAATTTAATTTTTCTAATTCTGGTAAGACAAAAATACCATCTTTGCGAATTAAAACATCGTCAAAATAAATTTCTCCTCCACCATAATCTTTGCGTTGAATCAACACCATATCCCAGTGAATAGCAGAATCATTTCCATTGTAACAATCTTTGTACGCTCTTCCAGGGGTAAAGTGCAAACTTCCTAAAATCTTTTCATCAAACAAGATATCCCCCATCGGATAAAGAATCTTTGGATTGAATCCTAAAGAGAATTCTCCTACATATCTTGCTCCTTCATCGGTATCAAAGATTTGGTTTAACTTTTCCACGTCATTGTCCGCAGTAGCCTTAACGATTTTTCCACCTTTAAAAGTTAAAGAAACGTGATTAAAGATGGTTCCATGATAAGGGCTTGGTGTATTATAGGTAATCGTTCCATTGACACTTTCACGAACTGGAGCCGAATAAAGTTCTCCATCCGGAATATTTTTATCCCCTACACAGGGAATACTACCCATGCCCTTGATAGAGAAGGTAAGGTCGGTCCCCGGGGCCATAATTCTGACTTTATCGGTTTTATCCATCAATTCTTTTAACGGTTTAATATCTTGTTCCATCGCACTATAATCGACGGTCATGACATCAAAAGCGAACTCTTTAAATTCATCGATTTTCATCGAAGCCTTGTAAGCATCAAGTGGTGATGGATAATTTAACAATACCCATTTACGTTCATTAATACGAATATCTTGGCTTTTTTCTAAAGCAAGGCCTAGGGCTTTTGTAATACTTTTATCTACTAAGTGATTTTCGTAATCATTAACACGGTACTGAATCGAAATAAAAGCATCAAAGTTTTCGACTTCAAACTCTTTTTGCTTCTTGGTTAAAGCAATCCGAGCCTCATCCGTTCGCTCCGTTAAAAAACTACTTAATTCAGGATCACTCATGATGTAAGAAGCAACACCGCCACAATCAGTAATTTCTTTAATTAAAGCCTTAACGAGGGGCTTAGGTTCTTCCGTTTGAAAAGTAATTAACACTTTTTCGCTCTTCTTTAGATCGAGTGAATAATGTACGATCGTATGAGCTAGTTTTTTTATTTTTTCATCCATCTTAATTCTCCTCACCAATTATATTATAACACATAAAATACCATAGAAGGGAGTATTATTATGTATCCTAATTATAATATGTACCAAACGCCAAGGAATATGCGTTTTGGAAGACGTAATCAAATACAAACGTATAGTCAAGATAGTCGTGCAGGTGGATTTGTTGTGCCTTTCCTATTAGGCGGCCTTGCAGGTGGCGCACTAGTAGGAAGTAGACCGAATAACAACAATTTCCCAAATTACTATCCAACCTATCCAAACTACTATCCTTATCCTTATTACAATAACACCAATTACTTCTATCCACCTTATTACTACTATTAAAAAAGACGACTTTTTCTCGTCTTTTTTGTTTTAAGAAAGATGGCTCTCTCCCGTACGATAATCGATAGTTACACCAGGCTCCACATTGAAGACAAAGACAGAAAAAGAAATTCCTTCTCCCTTATCTTCAATGGACTTAGCTTCAATCCAAACACCTCTTGCTACTAAATCATTCCCTTCATAAATAGGACTTACTCGATAAAGTACATGATTTCCTGTTTCTACAATATAGTCATGAACCATATTTTCAAAAGGAAGCATTCCTTTTACATTCATACTCCTGGTACCCGTAATTAAATTTTTAACATTAGCGTTTTCTCCAGTCAACTGGTAACCAATTAAATGACATCTGTTATACAAGTATTTTCCATCAACAAAATCATATTTCACGGTATGCCAACCCGATGGTTTAATAGAAGAAATACTTCCTCTTTCTTCGGTTGGCATTAAGTCTAATCCAATATTTGCTACTGCAACCCCTGCTCTTCCAAGGGCATCTAATGCACTATATTTTTCATAAGAGGTTGTAGTTAATTCCTCTTCAGTAAAAGATGGAACATTCTGATTAATTACTACATAAGGAGAATTATTGTAAACGGGAATTTCTTCCATGGTTACAAGTGGAACATCCGCATTCCGAGAAATAGGAAAAGCATAGGAAGATCCAATCGCGACCAAAAGAAGAACTAAGGTAATAACGGAATAGAAAAGGCTATTCTTTTTCTTGCGCATAAGAAGCCTCCTTCCTATAAACAATTCTTGTAATCTTCTCATGAGAAGTACCTACAAATTCAGATTGATCTACTTCTTTATAGAAAGATAGAAATTCTTTATTAAAATAAACATCTTTAGGATAAGTTCGGTTCCAAAAATAAAGAACCAACGTATCTACTTTATCGATATAAGGATTGATATCTTCTTCAAATAAAACATACGCATCTAAAAGATTATTAAAGTCACTTACTTCTATAATATTTTCTAAAGTATCCTGATACAAAGATGCACTATAAGGTTTCATATAGATTTTATTTCCCTTAAGAAAGTCTTTTAAATTGAGACGTAAATTCTTATCTTGGCTTTGTCTTTTTCCAAAGAAAGAAATACCATAATCATCATCTAAACAAAGAATTGCTTTCATTTTTTACCTCTATTCTATTTTCATTATAACATAAAAGGACTACTTTTAAGCAGTCTCTTTCATATTTTCTAAACGGACACTGACTAACTTGGATACGCCAGACTCTTGCATTGTAATTCCATACAATGTCTTAGCATATTCCATCGTCTTCTTTTTATGAGTAATGAGTAAAAATTGAGTTTTATCTTTGTAATGATCAAGGTAAGTTCCAAAGTGATCCACATTAGCTTCATCAAGAGCGGCCTCTACTTCATCGAACAAACAGAAGGGAACACTTCGTACATTTAAGATAGCAAAGAGTAAACTGATGGCAGTAAGTGTTTTTTCGCCCCCCGATAAAAGGGAAATGGTTGTTAATTTCTTTCCTGGAGGACTCGCAATAATTTCTACTCCAGTCTCTAATAAATGCTCTGGATCTGTTAACTTTAGCGAAGCATTTCCACCATGGAATAATTGTTTAAAGACGCCTTGGAATTCTTTATTGATGGCATCAAACGTCGTTTTAAATTCTTCTTTCATAACGCCATCCATTTCGTTAATAATCTCTAATAAAGTCTCCTTGGCATTTAATAGATCTTCTTTTTGCTTCGTCAAGAATTGGAATCGTTCATTTACTTGTTCAAAGGATGTAATGGAATCTAAGTTCACCATACCAATTTGTTTAATATTGCTCTTATAGAGGGCCACTTTTTTACGGGCTTCCTCTTCATCTAATTCTAGATGATAATTTTGTTTTGCTTTTTCATAAGTCAATTCGTAGTCTTCACTCAACGTCGTTAAATAATGATCGAGTTGAACATCCATCCGTCCTATTTCAATTTCTTTTTGTTTTAATTCACTTTCAAGATTACGAAGTTCACTACTAGAAAGACGATACTTGGCATCCAACTCATCAATTCTTTTTTGAATCTCATCTTTTTCTTTGGTGGTCTTTTTAATCAAAGAAATTGTCTCTTCTTTTTGTTTGACTACTTCATAGTATTCTTGCATAACCTTTTCTTCTTGCACCGATAACGACTGATCGATGACGTGTGAAAAACTTTCTAAATCGCTTTGAACGGAAGACAAAAGTTGTTTCTTCTCTTCAATTTCTTTACTTTTACTTACCTCTTGTTCTTCTAATAGATAAGTAGATCCTTTTAATTCATAAAGTTTCTTTTCTTGAACTTCAATTTCTTTATCTAATTGCTCTAAACTTTTTTCAAGTTCACCTAAAACACTTTTGATTTCTTCCAGGTTACGTTTTAATTTTTCAAGTTCAAACTTTTCGGTAATGGAACTCTTCGTATAACCTAGACTTCCACCAGTGATACTTCCTCCCACATGAATAATTTCTCCATCGAGAGTAACCACTTTATAA
The DNA here is from genome assembly GCA_947623935.1 of uncultured Bacilli bacterium. Classification (GTDB taxonomy): domain Bacteria; phylum Bacillota_I; class Bacilli_A; order RF39; family UBA660; genus Faecenecus. The sequence goes on from CANQIE010000018.1 coordinate 14,099, forward strand.
CGACCATGAATCTTTTTACTGATACGGTTCGCATCATCTAACGTTCGAACAACCAAAACATTTCCTAACTGATTTAACATGATATCCCGGAACTTACTATCGTACGTAATGAGCGTATCGGCGGTTCCTAAAAAGGCATCTTCCTTGGATAGTAATTCTTCGGTCTCGGAATCAATTCCTTTGGGCTTAATCACATTTAAAGGAAAGAAAGTGGCTCTTCCTAATTTGTTTTCTTTTAAATAGTTAATAGCATCCTTAGCAACGAATTCGTTTTCTACCACTAAAAAGTTTTTACTAGCACCTAAGGCTACTTCTAACGCTTTAGAATACGCTTCTTCCGTCTTTAATAAATTACCAATAACTTGATATACGCCTTTTAATTTAGGATGATTCAAAATGGCTTTGACACTCGAAGGAAGAGAAGCATTACTTTCAATTTGATTTGCTAAAAAAGTAATTTGATGGGAAAGAGTTACCTGTTCTCTTTCTTTATTGCTCTGTTCTTTTTGGAAAGCTTCTTTTTGACGATGCAAAGTAGCAAGAACTTCGTTTTCTTTATTTTCTTTTTCTCTTTCTTTTTGAATGGCTAGAGTTAAATCACTTAAACCTTGTTCTAAAAGACTAATTTCGGTTTTTAACCGTAATTCATCTTCGGTTAAGGCACTTACTTTATCATGTACTTTTTGGTTACCCGCATCAAGGCTTGTCCGCTCTTTTAAAAGACGTTTTTCTCCGTTTAGTCGTTCCTCTTCTTGAGTAAGATTTAAAAGGGTTTGATTTTCTTTATTTAGCGTACTATCCATATCCATGAGTTCCGCTTTTAAACGAACCACTTCTACATCGGTGCTATCGTTACGAAGAGATAAAATCTTTTGGTTTAACTCTTCTACTCTTTTTTTGCTTCGTTGATAATGGTCGTTCATCTGATCCATATCGTAGGTAATTAAAGCCACTTCAATTTGCTCTAGTTTTTCTTTATTTTCTAAATAGACTTTAGCTTTTTTACTTTGTTCTTCTAAAGGACCTAATTGATTTTCTAATTCGGCAATAATGTCGTCCACACGTTCTAAGTTTTGATGCGTCCTATCTAATTTACGAAGGGCTTCTTCTTTTCTTTTTTTGTATTTTAAAACACTGGCGGCTTCTTCAAAAATCACTCTTCGCTCATACGGTGAATTGGATAAAATCTTTTGTACTTCTCCTTGCGAGATAATATTAAACGACTCTTTACCAATTCCACTATCGATAAAAAGATCCGTAATATCTTTAAGACGACATTTATCTCCATTTAAAAAGTATTCGTTTTCACCCGTCCTATAGACTCTTCTTTTAACCGAAACTTCTTCGTACGGAATGTTTAAATAATGATCGTGGTTATCAAAAAGAAGCGAAACACTAGCAACGTTTAGTGCATTTCTCGTTTTACTTCCCGAGAAAATAACATCGGTCATAGCTCCTTCTCCACGAAGGCTCTTAACCGATTGCTCTCCTAATACCCATCGTACCGCATCGACAATATTACTTTTTCCACTTCCATTAGGTCCTACAATACAAGTGATACTGTTATCTAGGGTAAGACGTAATTTATCAGCAAACGATTTGAAACCACTTACTTCTATTTCTTTTAAATACATAGGTAAAACACTCCTATCTTCACTAATAAAATTATACTATAACTAGGGTTTTCAAACAAGAAAAAGGTGTAAAAATGAAGATTTTTCCTTTATTTATCAAGGAAAAGAGCATAAAAAAAGAAGTTATTTTACCAAAAACTTCCAATAGTTAACTATTAGTTAATTTGTTATAATGAAATTAGGAACATTTAATAAATTGGGTGGAGCCAAACTTCATAAATTGAAGGGAGGCGGTAGTATGAATAAGAAAGATTTTTTAATTTTATCTTTAATCATTCTAATCTTCCTATTAATATTATTACTATTTATAGTTTTAATATAAAAGAAATCCACCTAACTCATCCAATGAATTAGGTGGAAACCAAAAAAAATTAGTTTGGCAACACCCAACACGGACATATTGAATGTTCCTTTTTTATTGTATGAAGAATCCTTCATCAATATACATTTTATCATAAAATGTGTTTTTTGGCAAATTTATTTATCGATAATTTCATTTTCGGCTAAAAGACGGGATAAGGTCTCAATACGATATCCTTTTTGTTGAATATAACTGATGAGGGTGCCTAGTTCTTTGGTAGTCGTTCGATTCAAGTCCAGATAAATAATCGCTCCCTTGGTGAGATTTTGTTTTACTTTAGAAAAAGGATAACTTCCTGCTAGAATGGTAGGTCTTACCGTGTACATGTGATAACTACTACAAAGATCAAGCGTACTACTATTTCTATATTTCGTAAAACAATATTTAGGCTCGACTTTGGAAATGGATTCAATTAGGTTATTAGTCCAAAGCAAGCGTTCTTTTTGATAGGATCCATCGTAGCCTAGATTTTCGATTTGATTTCCATTTTTAGCAAGATCATCCAACGTATCCATATGGTTTTCGGCCCAAGTACCATCGACAAAGAAAGTAGCACTAACGTCTTTGCCTCTTAAAATGGATGCTACTTGATTAATATAAGTATCATCTTCGACCGCAAAGACAAATCCTACGGCATCTCTTGCGGGATTTCCTTTAATGATGTATTTGTCATACTGTTTTTGCACACTGATGTCGGGAATCACTTCTTCAAAGACTAAAAGACTTTCGTTATATTCCCCTAATCGAATCATGTTATTGTAAGAAGACTCAATATCGATTCTTTTTCCATAAGAACCGGGAATAATATTTTCATCTTCGACCGTTGCATTGACGGAAGAGATTAAAAATTCATCTTGATGAGCAACAATTTCTTGATACAAAGGATCTTTAGACCGCACAAAAAGAGCCACTTGTTCCGTGTAATAAAAACTAAAAAGTACAAGCACTGTGACCCCAAGCATTGAAAAGAAACGTTTCATCATCTTCACCTATTTAACTATATGGGTTTAGAGTAACACCTAGAACCAAAAGAAAAAGACTAAAACTAGTCTTTCTTTTCTTTCTTATCTGGTTTAAAAGCATCTTTTCTAGAGAAGTTGAGTCTTCCCTTTTTATCGAAGCCTAAACATTTAACGACCAGTTCGTCTCCTACTTTGACAACATCGCTCGCTTTGTTAACACGTTCTTTAGCAAGTTGAGATACATGTACCATACCTTCACATCCAGGCCATAGTTGAACGAAACATCCGAAGTCTTCTACTTTGACTACTTTAGCCGTATAAATTTTTCCTTCTTCAGCTTCTCTTACGACTTCTTGAATACGACGAGCCGTCTCATCGATAATTGCTTGATCGGTATGGTAGATAATAACACGTCCATCGTCTTCTAAATCAACCTTAACTGCATTGATGTTGTTGACATCGGTAACGTTACTAGATTCACAAATGATCTTCGTAATCATTTCGCCGCCCTTACCGATAACATCTTTAATCTTTTCAGGTTTAATCATAAAGATCATCGTCTTAGGAGCATACTTACTTACTTCTTTACGAGGTTCCTTAATTTGTTTTTGAATGACATCCAAGATTTTTAAACGCGCATCCTTAGCTTGAGCAAGGGCTTCTTTTAAGATTTTCTTCGTAATTCCTTTAATCTTGATATCCATTTGAAGAGCACAAATACCATTACGAGTTCCTGCTACTTTGAAGTCCATATCCCCTAAGTGATCTTCCATTCCTTGAATATCCGTTAAAATCGTATAATCTTTTCCTGAAGTGATAAGTCCCATCGCAATTCCTGCGACTGGTTCTTTAATAGGAACACCTGCTGCCATCAAACTCATGCATCCAGCACAAATACTTGCCTGGCTACTACTACCATTACTTTCTAAGATTTCAGATACTACTCGAATGGTATAAGGGAACTCATCCTCTGATGGAATTACTTGACTTAAAGCTTTTTCACCTAAAGCACCATGCCCTATTTCACGACGTCCAGGAGCTCCATATCTTCCCGTTTCTCCTACTGAGAATTGAGGGAAGTTATAATGTAGCATGAAACGTTTTTGATCTTCGATACCAAGGCCATCTAGAATTTGATGTTCACCTAAGGCACCTAACGTGGTAACACTTAAACTTTGGGTCTGACCTCTTGTAAACAATGCCGAACCATGCGTTCTTGGTAAAAGATCGATGTCGGTCGATAAAGGACGAATCTCATCCATCTTTCTTCCATCGGCACGAATATGTTCTTTTACAACAATCGAACGGAAAAGTTCATATTGAATATCTTCATAGATAAGACAAAGTTTAGTATCAAGTTCCTTTTTCTCCTCTTCGGATAAATCCTTATTTTCTTCTTCGTACTTCGCAAGCATTTCTTCTTTAATCGTATCAAGGGTTTCATACATTTTAAGTTTATCTTTGATACGAAGGGCTTTATCCACCTTCTTAGATACCAATTCTTCAACTTCTTTTCGTAGTTCGCTAGTAATCTCAAGACGTGGGTAATCCATTTTTTCTTCGCCCACTTCGGCAACAATTTTATTTTGGAACTCCACTAATTCTTGAACCGCTTCATGTCCAAAAAGAAGGGCTTTTAACATATCGTCTTCGCTTGCTTCTTTAGCACTAGACTCTACCATGTTAATAGCGTCACTTGTTCCTGCGACCGTCAAATCAATATCGGTTTTCTCCATTTCTTCCACCGTCGGATTAATAATCAGTTTGCCATCAATTCTTCCTACTTTAACCCCTGCAATAGGACCATCAAATGGAATCTTACTAATCGACGTTGCTAAACTACTTCCGAACATGGCAGCCATCTCTGGAGAATTATCTTGATCCACCGATAAAACCGTATTGACGATTTGTACTTCGTTTTTAAAGTCGTGTGGAAATAACGGACGCATCGGACGGTCGATCATACGAGCTGCAAGGGTTGCTGCTTCAGTAGGTCTTCCTTCCCTTTTAATAAATCCTCCTGGAATCTTTCCAACCGAATAAAGTTTTTCTTGATAAAGAACCATTAAAGGAAAGAAATCCGATAAAAGATTAGCATCTTTCGCCACCACCACGGTAGATAACACAACCGTATCTCCATAACGAACTAATACCGCACCTGTAGCTTGTTTCGCAAGTTCGCCAATCTCTACTTGTAACGTTCTTCCTCTAAAATCCATTTTAAATACTTTTTTTGCCATAAATACCTCCTACTCGAAAAAAAGAGACACTGAAAATGAGTGCCTACTTTCTTAATCCTAATTTTTGAATAAGTTCGCGATAACGTGTAATATCTTTCTTTTGAAGATATGCTAACATACTACGACGTTGCCCAACTTTACGAAGAAGTCCACGGTTAGAGTGATAATCGTGTTTATGTTCTTTTAAGTGAGCCGTCAATTGGTTAATCTCTTCTGTTAGAATCGCAACTTGTACTTCACAAGAACCCGTATCTTTTTCATCTCTTTGATATTTTTTAACGATTTCTTGTTTCTTTTCACTGGTTAATGCCATAATTTTTCCCTCCTTTTATCAAAATTCGCCTCATCTTGGTAAGAGTTTAGAGAGAACTAATTCCTCTAACTAAGAAAAGGTACATGTATAATATACGCTATAAAGGGGAAGAAATCAAGTTTTTTTTGCAAAACTTCATGATATTTTGCATCTTTTAAAAGAAACAAAGAGTTTTACAAATAGACGATTTCACTTACTACGACTTGATATTTATTAAGTCTTCTTTCTACCATACCGGTGATTTTGATGACTTTGCCTCTTTCGATATCAGCATACTTTTGATAAATACGAGGAAACAACGTAAAGTCCATGGTTCCCGTTTCATCTCCTGCTGTAAGGAAAGACATTTTTTCATTTTTCTTGGTATTGATAACACGGAAACGATCTACTAACACAATCATTTCCACTTTTTTATTAAAGTGTGCACTTACTTCTTCTACAGTAATACAATGAGGAAAATGACTTCGATGGAATGTTGCAGGATGATTGGATAGATAAAAGCCAAAAACCTCTTTTTCACGTAACATCAAGTCTTCTTTCGAAAATTCATCTACTTCCGAAATTTCTGGTTTTAATAAAAATTTTGGATCTAAGTCTTTAGCTAATTCCATGTAATTCATCAAGGCATCCATATTGGAAAGTAGACAGTGATGATTATAGCCAAATTCATCGAAGCAAGAAGCATCCACCAAAGATTCGATGGTTTTTCGTGTAATACTTCGGCTAGTGGACCTCGCAAGAAAATCAAATAGATCGGCAAAAGATGCTTTTTCTCGTTCTTGTAAAATATCGTTACTAGCAACAATTCCCACATTACGAACAGAACTAAGAGGAAAACGAATGCCTTCTTCTTCGACCATAAAACGTTCCCCACTCTTATTGATGGAAGGTTTTAAAACCGTTAAATGATTTTTCTTCGCCTCATCCATGTATTCTTTGGTCTTGACTTCACTTCCAATGACTCCAGTTAAAAGATTTGCAAAGAAGTATTTTGGAAAATGCGCTTTTAAATACGCCATTTTATAAGCCACAAGTGAATACGCAACCGAATGGGCACGGTTAAATCCATAATTAGCAAAATGAAGAATTAAATCAAAGATTTGTTTTGCCGTTTGATAATCGTGTCCTCTTTCAACACTCTGTTTTAAAAACCTTGCTTCTTCTCCTTTTAAAACATCTTCTTTCTTCTTACTCATCGCTCTTCTTAAAATATCGGCTTCTCCAAAGGTATAACCGGCATAAGAAACGGCTATTTGCATGATTTGTTCCTGATAGACAATAATGCCATAAGTAGGTTCCAAAATCTCTTTTAAGGAAGGATCCAAATAAGTAATTGCTTCTTCCTTATGTTTTCGCTTGATATAAGATGGAATATTGATGGATGGTCCTGGTCTAAATAAGGCAATCGCTGCAAAGATATCTTCCAAAGAAGTAGGTGCTAGTTCTCGTAAGAAATTCCGCATACCACTAGACTCAAATTGGAAAATACCTGAGGTATTCGCTTCTCTAAATAACTTTAATGTCTCTTCATCCTCTAACGGAATCTGATTAAAGTCGAGTTTTATACCTTCCCCTACTTCGATATCTTTTATGATATTCATAATTGTTGTTAAGTTTTTAATACCTAAAAAGTCCATTTTAAGAAGGCCTAGGGGTTCCAAATACTCCATGGTATAACCTGTCAAATAGGTATTATCACTTTTAATTAAAGGAACCACCGAATCAAGATCTTCTTTAGAAATGACAATTCCTGCGGCATGCACCGAAGTATGTCTTGGAAATCCTTCAAAGTGTAGAGCAATATCGTACATTTTCTTTAAGGAATCGTCTTCCTCAATCATAAGACGAAACTTTTCATTGGATTTATAGAGTTCTTTTAAACTATCTTTGCTAGCACTAGGAATCGGTTTACAAAGGGCATCTACTTTATATAAAGGAATATTTAAAACTCTAGAAACATCTCTTATCACTTGTTTTGAAGCAAGGGTTCCAAAGGTAACAATACCAGCGACTCTTTTTATGCCATATTTTTGAACAACATAGTCGATGACTTGGTCCCTGTAAATATCTGGAAAATCCGTATCTATATCGGGCATGGTAATACGTTCTGGATTTAAGAAACGTTCAAATAACAACTGATACTTAATAGGATCAATCTCGGTTATACCTAGCGAATAAGCAACTAAACTACCTGCTCCACTTCCACGTCCTGGTCCTACCAAGATACCTTGTTTCTTTGCATATTTAATAAAATCATATACAATCAAAAAGTAATTGGAAAAACCCATTTCATGAATCGTTTTTAATTCATATTTTAACCGGTCCCAATAGATATTACTAACGTCATCATGAAGTCTTCGTTTTAATCCTGTTTGTGCTAGTTGTGCTAAATAAGCACTTGCACTAGGAGCATCTTTTATATCATATAATGGTAATAATAAAGTAGCAGGCGGAAATTCAATATGACAAGCACTAGCGATTTTATTGGTATTGATGATACCAGCATTATCGGTATAATAATCCAAGTGATCGATGACTAAATGATGAAGTCCCTCTCTTATCACCATATCAGAAGAAATCGTCTTTCCGTCACGAATCATCTCTAAATAAGGAAGATATTCTTTTTCATTTTCTTCTAAATAAAGTACTTCCGGTAAAAAGAGAACTTGTTTCGTAATTAAATACGCTTCCTTCTCTTCTTCTTTAGAAGTAAATCCTAAATAAAGAGAAGAACTATCGGAAAACAATTTAAATAAACTTCTACTTTCAAAAGGAAGAACAATAAAGACTTCCTCTAAATGAGCTAATAACTGTTCTTCGGTTACTTTTCCTTCGCTTTGAAGCGTCGATAACTTCATTAAATTTTGGTATCCTACATAATTTTTAGCATAAAGTAATACCGAGTGATCCATTTGTACTTCTAGTCCTATAATAGGGGTTATTTCATTTTTTCCACAAAGCGTTATAAATTCCATCACTCCTGAGAGATTTGAATCACATATACCTATAGAAGAAATGCCTTTTTCTTTACAAAAAGAAATGAGTTTTGGAATAGATACCATACTAGAAAGTAAGGAATAAGTGGTCTTGACATAAAGTGGAACGTACATAAAATCACTCTCCTTTTCTTTATTCTACCATAAAAGTTAAAAAAGTACCCTAAAATAAAGAAAGATTTTAGTGAAAAAAGTTTGACTTATTCCATAGTTTATGGTAAAGTTATAGACGCAAGTATTTGTATCAAAGGAGGAAAAAGACATGGCTGTTAAAGCAACGACACGTCGTCCATCGTTTGGAAACCTTCGTTCTCATTCGGTTCGTGCGACTCGTCATAAACAAAAATTAAATCTTCAAGTTGTTCGCCTAGAAGATGGTTCTAAAGTAAGACTTACAACACGTGAAATGAGAACCTTAAGAAAAGCGGAAAAAAAGATAGCAGCTTAAAAAGCCCTGTCTTTTTTTGTGACTAAATTGAGTTATTATTCGTAAAACTTTTAAACTATTTAACTTTCTATTTCATAAATATACTTGAAATCATAATTTCATCTATTTTAGTATAATTGCTCCTAATAGCCTTTCTTTCCTAAGGAATTTGTATAGGATGTAGTAAACTAGATGTGGGAAAATATAAAATCATAAAAAAAAGAGAAAACACTCCAAATTTTAAAACTGTTATA
>CANQIE010000019.1 GCA_947623935.1 uncultured Bacilli bacterium
CTCCTTTCGGAAGTGTATTCTATCATATTTTTTTAACTAGTTTTTTTATTGATGTCTACTCTAAGGGGTGCAGTTCACGAATGAAGTCTCTTTTTTTTTGTACTTTACAATCCAAAACTTTTTTTTTGTAAAAGAGTTGACAATCTGTAAAATGCGAATCTATAATTATAGTAGAGGGTATATGGATAATGATAGGAGAACCTCAATAAGTGAGTGATAAGATGAATAATTCGGAAAAACCATTGATGCCAGAAATGACTGCAACTGGAATCAACGAAAGTAAAATTTCTATTATTAAAGGGGAAATACAAGATTATGCTACTAGGATAAATAGCATATTCGGTGATATGACCACTTTAGTTGAGGAAAGCAAAAATTACTTTAATTGTGAAAGCGGAGATCTTTTTCGAAATCATTTCCTTTTACTTAAAGAGAATTTTTCTGTTGTTAACCAAAATATTCTAAATTATGCCGATGATTTAACCAATGTTCAACTACATTATCAAAAGAAAAATGAAAATGCTGTTTCCGATCTTGGAATGTATCGAAAAGAAACAGCACAATTGGTTGATACTCATTCGGCATATATCGAAGGGAAAGAGGAGGAGTTATTATGAATAACAATATCGGAATTAGTGACATGACAACCGGAATTGATTCTACCGGGATGCAGAATTATGTAGAATCATTAAAATTACATCTTTTGCAAGAAGTAAAAGATGATATTGATGATGTGCAATCTATTGTTGATACCATTAATAGTGGATGGCAAGGAGTATCGCGAGATCGTTTCTTAGCAAGTTTTGAGAAAGCACGCGAATCCATAAAGGCAGACTTAGATCAAGAATTTAATAATGTAGTTGGTCGACTAAGTGAATTACAAACAAATTATTTTAAACAAGATGAAAATATGGTTCAAGAATAAGGAGGAATTAGGATATGACATGGGAAACAAATGCGACAACATCTGATTTTCAAACAGATACAGCAGCGAATGCTACAATGACTGAAAGGCAAGCACAAAGAAGTGCCGCATCTGGAATGATGAATGCTAGTGGAGCAACACCAGGCTTTTTTGGGCTTGGAGGATCTACTGGATATAGTGTAGTAGGTCTAAATGTAAGTGCTGTATCGGGCATGCGTGAAAGTATTCGTGAATATACGAATCGTTTAAAAACAAGATTATCTAATATTGATGCTTTAGCAGATGCCAGCAATGCTTTTCGAAGCAATGATGGGTCAGTAGAAAAGGCTGTTTCTGAATATATCGATAAAGTAAAAGAATATTGTATTAATTTAACTAGTGATTTACTTGCATTTAGTGATAAATTGGGCGATGTTAAAAACGCTTGGCAAACTGCTACTGAAACAATGGCATCAACTGTTCAAACAGATACGAGTGGAGCAGCAACGTCAACACAATACCAAGAGACTATTCAATAATATATAAATTATGGCTGATTTAAATACATTATATAGTGAGAAAAATCAATATTTGAATTTGAAGACACAAGTTTCTAATCTTGCAAATTCTCTAAAAATAAGTGGGGATACTTTGCCACTTGCTAGTAGTGCGATTGCTAAAAGTTATTTAATCGATGAACTAAGTGCAGATAATGGAGCCATTGATACTCTTTACAATGATTTAATTGAAAGAAGTAATTTCTTAAATAGTACTGTTATTTCTGCTATTGATGGTGAAATAACACGTATTGACCAAGAAATAGAAGCAGAGAAGCGACGCATCGAAGAAGAGGAAAGAAGAAAAGAAAAAGAAGAACGTTTACGTCGTTTGGAAGAAGAGAGAAACACATGGGCTTAAAGAGTACCATTATTAAAATAGGGTTAGTTAGTTATCTAGCCTTGTTTTCTTAATGATTTTAGAAGGTGACGTGTAAATATGACAAAAATAGAATGGGATACCAATAAGATGCGTTCTTGTGGTGAGGAATTAGTAAATTTGGGTAATGAACTCAATGAAGCAATTAATTGCTTATTTGATCGAATTTGCGGAATGCCTATCTCAACAGGAGAATGGATTGGAAAAAGTGCTATGGAATATAGTAGACTCGCTAAATTGGATAAAACTCAGTATACGACTTTAAAAGATGAATTATTAAATACAGGACAGTTTTTAATTTCTCAAGCGAATTTAATTGAAGGAGAAATTACGAGTCTAAAACGATAGGGGGATTATATGGCAAAACTTTTTTTAGAAAGTGATATTGTTGAGCGAGACGTTATTTCAAATATTCAAAGTTCCATCGATCGATTGGATAGAATACCAGCAATGGTTTCTTCACTATCTATTCCATCAGGTTTTAGTTATAAAACTTATTTAGAGGAAACTTCTACATTTGCTATTTCGATTAAAAATAATCTTACAGATTTAAAAGAATGGTTAAATACTTCTTTAAAAACATATAGTGCAAGATTAAGTGAAATGGATAATCAATTATCAGCATTATCGCATTCCAAAGTAAATCTTAAGAAGAATTACGTAATACAATAGAAATGATGAAAAGGAGGGATTATTGTGAATAACAAATATTTACCGATTGGTACTATTTGTACTTTACATTCGAATAGTAAAAAGATGATGGTTTTAGGATATAATTGTCCAAAATTTAATGGAAAAATTGAAATAGCCGATTATGTAGGTGTTCCTTATCCTGAAGGGTTACTTTTACCAAATCAAGCAACTACTTTCCAAGTAAAAGATATTGCCAATGTAGATTTTGTTGGCTTTGTTAATCAAGAGTATAGAGCTTTTCGTGATTTATTAGAAAAAAATACGGCTACCCCAAGCCCTTATCAATTTGATGCTAATGGAGTGGTAATCCATGATGAACAAGCCGAAAGTTTATCGCGTCTTAATTCTAATAGAACATATGAGTTTGATGAAAATGGAATTGTTACATTTGATCCTGCAGTAGAACTTTCACAGCAGGTTGACAATAAGCCATATCAATTTGATGTCCATAAAGATAATCCTAATCAAACCGATGATAATATAAATAAAACAGGTGGAAGTCCATACCGATTTGATGCTAATGGGGTAGTTACTTTTGATGCCTCTGCTACTGCTAATTCTCCTTATCAGTTCGATGCCAATGGTATTGTGATTTCAGATATGACGGAAGAAATCAAGACGGAGTATGAAGCACGACAACCTAAATATATATTTGATAACAATGGTGTGGTTATTGAAGAATTAGCATAAGGTTAGTTAATACAAAATAAATTTACTATGTTAGAAAAAGTCCATTATTGGATTTTTTTCTTTGGTTTTATTTTGTGAAAAATGAATATTTAAAAAGTTAATTGTGTAAGACAAATTTGGGTAATTGCTCTTTCTATGTTATAATATTTGACAAGAAAGGAGTGCTTATGATCGAATTAAACTTAAATAAAATAGAGAAAAATTTTGGTCAAAAAAAGGTGTTAACCGATTTTAACTTAGAACTAAAAACGGGTGAAAGAGTAGCCTTGATTGGTCCTAATGGTTCAGGTAAAACGACAATTTTTAATTTGATCATAGGGCATGATGCTCCTACTTCTGGTCAAATTTCGATTCGAAAAGGTGCCACCATCGGTTATTTATCACAAATGCCCCCTAATTACAATTCAAACGAAATAGTAAGAGATATTATTATGCAAGGAAAAAAGGAGTTACTGGATATTAAAAAACAACTCAAAAAACTAGAAAAGCGTCTTGCAAATAGCAATGAAAAACAAATAGAGCAAGTCTTAAAATCGTATGGAAAATTACAAGAGGATTTTGAAAATAAGAAAGGATATCAACTAGAAGCAGACTTTAGTAAAGTATGTGCAGGTTTTAAAATATCAAAGGAGATGTTAGACAAACCTTTTTCTTCTTTATCAGGAGGAGAGAAAACCATCGTCTCTTTTGCTCAGTTAATATTGAGTGAACCCTCAATTCTTTTGTTAGATGAGCCAACAAACCATTTAGATATTAGCACTTTAGAATGGTTAGAAGCCTATTTAGCTAATTATCGTGGAAGTATTTTAATTAGTTCTCATGATCGTTATTTTTTGGATAAAGTGACGAATAAAACAATCTTAATAAATCGTGGAGAAGCCGAGACTTTCTGTGGAAATTACTCCTATTATTTAAAAGAAAATGAGCATAGAACTTTGATTGAATTTGAAAATTACAAGGATCAACAAAAAAGAATTGAAGCAATGAAGGCATCTATTAAGAAACTACAAGAATTTGGGCGATTAGCTGCTCCATTAGGAGGACCCTTTTTTAAGCGAGCAGCGAGTATTCAAAAACGATTGGATAGAATAGAACTATTAGAGAAACCGGAAGAAAAAAAGGATCTTCCTTTAGACTTTCAAATTATGAATCGAAGTGGAAAAGATACTTTGGTTCTTAAAAATTTAAGTGTTAGTATAGGAAACAAAGTCTTGTTAAACAAAACCAATCTGCATATTTTATATGGTGATAAAGTTTGCTTGATGGGAAAAAATGGAAGCGGAAAAACGACGTTAATGAAGCTTATTTTAGAGCTTCCTAATCCAGCTACAGTAGAGGGAGAAATTAAATTAGGAAGTAATGTTCAAGTAGGTTATCTTCCGCAAGAAATCCATTTTGAAAATGAAGAGGCCACCATATTGGAAGTAGCAAGACAGGTTTATACGGGAACAGAGACAAGATTAAGAGCTAGTCTTGCTAAGTTTTTATTCTATGCAGATCAAGTTTTTAAGAAAGTCAAAACTTTATCGGGTGGTGAAAAAGTTCGTTTAAAATTGTTTGAACTCATTCAAAAAAATGCTAATTTCTTAATCTTAGATGAACCTACCAACCATATTGATATTGATACTAAGGAAATGCTAGAGGAAGCTTTAAAAGAATACAATGGTACTTTATTGTTTATATCACACGATCGTTACTTTATTAATAAGGTTGCGCAAAGAACTTTAGAAATAGAAGAAAAAAGTATTCATAGTTATCTAGGTAATTATGATGATATGAAAAAACAAAAAGCAAAAAGGTTACCAACTCGTGAAAGTAAAAAGGCATCTCAAAGATAAAAGTAGAAGAGCAATGGTTATTCTAATACGGAAAATCATTGCTTTTTTTCATGAATTATGGTATAATGGAACTACTTTTTTAGGGGTGGTTCCGAAGTGCGTTATTTATATAAAGATGGAAAAGAATATACGAGAAAAGAAGCCTGTGAAGCTTTTGGAATTAAAAGAAGGACGTTAGATAGACACATGCAAACACTAAGTTTTATTGAGGCAGTCGATGCTTCTTTGAAACACCAACATAGAGATTTAAGAACCTATACTGACGGAAAGAGTTGTAGACAATTAGAAAAAGAACATGGTCTAACAGAACACTCTTTAGCAAAATATTTAAGAGCACATCCTGAAATCTCTTTATCTGATGCGATCCTGGATTTAAAAGAAAGTCAACGAGGTAAGCGAACTGTTTATACCAAAGAACAAAAACAAATGGTATTAGAAGATGGATCTATCAAAGAGATACGTGTTACAGATTATGCCCTTAGTTTACAATGCTCTAAAATGACACTTTATAAATATTTAAAAATGGGGTATAACTTGACGGAAGCTTCCAACATCATTAAAGCAAATCAACGTAAAGGGTTTCCTGGAAATACTGCTTTTTATTACGATGAAAACACTTCTCTTTATCGTTACTGCCTAGACCAAGGATACAATTACAGTAGTATTTATGGACGGATTGTTCAAGGCTCATCTATTCCGCTTGCCATTAAATCTTATGTAGAAGCAGGGCAAGGACGGCCTAAACATTGGAAACACGAATATCATGGGGTTTTGTTATCTAGTATTTTAAGAAGATATGGGATTGATTATGCTTTTGTTTTTCATGAAGTGAACAATGGAAGTACCCTAGATGAAGCGATTGAAAAATATGTTTTTAGAAGTACCAGTAGTCACGATGTAAAAGAGAAAAAAATCATGTTAGAACTTTACCGCCTTCTTGAAACATATCCTTCAAAAGAAAGATACAGATTATTAAATAAAAGTACTTTAGGAAATGATCAGAAAATCTTCTTGGAAGAAAAGTACAACGAATTAAGCATTGTTAAACGTGATTTGACTTTACTAGCTCTTTATCAAATAGGAGAAAGCTTGCCTGAAGAAGAGAAAGAAAATTATGCTTTAGAAAATGATTTTACCTCTTTTGAAAAAGAATATGTTCAAAAGGTATTGATGGAAGGGTTGGAACTATCCGTAAATCAAGGTAAAAAGCGTTATAGAGAGTTGACGAGGCCTGCTATTTTATACTATAATAAGCCTAGCAAAGGAAATCTTCAAAAGTAAGAAAATCTTCATCCTTTCGGATGATTTTTTCTTTTTTGGAGAGGATAAAGAGTGGAGGGAATCCTTATGAAATTAGATGTGAGAGATATCTATATCGATTTAGAAAAATACTTAGGGAAGGAAGTTACCATCGATGGTTGGATTCGTAATCACCGTAAACAAAAAGAATTTGGATTTATTGACTTTAACGATGGAACTTACTTTAAGAGTATCCAGATTGTATATGATAATGCCTTAAAAGATTTTGATGATATTCAAAAGTTAAGAGTAGGTTCTGCTCTTGAAGTAGTAGGGGAGGTTATCTCATCTCCTAGTAGCGGGCAAGCATTTGAAGTACGTCTTAAGAAGTGGACCCTTTTAGGCGATAGTCCTGAAGATTATCCTATTCAACCAAAACGACATACCAGGGAATTCTTAAGAGAACAAGCTTATCTTCGTCCACGTACCAATTTGTTTGGAGCGATCTTTAGAGTACGAAGTGTGGCTGCAATGGCGATTCATGAATACTTTCAAAGTCATAACTATGTCTATGTACATACGCCTTTAATTACGACGGCTGACTGCGAAGGTAGTGACCAAATGTTTAAGATTACGACCCTTGATTTTAATCATCTTCCTATGAAAGATGGAAAAGTTGATATGAGCAAGGACCTTTTTGGTAAAACGGCTTTTGTAACCGGTACAGGTCAACTTCATGGTGAAGCTTTTGCTATGGCGTATAAAAAGATTTACACCTTTGGTCCAACATTTAGAACGGAGAAATCAAATACCAAAACGCATGCTAACGAATTTTGGATGATCGAACCGGAAATTGCTTTCTGTGATTTAGAAGGCTTAATGGATATCGAAGAAGAAATGTTAAAGTACGTCGTTTCTTATGTATTAGAGCATTGTGCAATTGAAATCGATTTCTTTGATCAATTTGTGGAAAAGGGATTAAAAGAAAAATTGACGAAGTTAGTAAACGCAAAGTTTGTGCGTATTTCTCATCATGACGTCATCGATATTTTAAAGAAAGCTGATGTTAAATGGGAGTTTACTCCAGATTATAAAGAAGATATTGCGAAGGAACATGAAAAATATATTACCGAATACTTTAATGGACCAGTTTTCATTACCAATTGGCCAAAGGATATCAAGGCTTGGTATATGAAAGTAAATCCGGATAATGAGACTGTGGCCGCCGTTGACTTGGAAGTACCGGGTGCTGGAGAACTAATGGGTGGTTCACAAAGGGAAGAAGACTACGACAAACTTCAAAAACGTATTCAAGAAATGCATGTGGATGAAGAAACGGTCGATTGGTTCTGTAACTTACGAAAATATGGTGGATGCTATCATTCTGGATTCGGTATGGGCTTTGAACGACTTCTTATTTATCTAACCGGTGTGGATAATATTAGAGATGTCATTCCATTCCCAAGAACACCTAACAATTGTGATTATTAAAAATAAGGTATAAAAGCCTTATTTTTTTTCATACTAAAAATGAAAGGATGACCAAGATGAAAAAACTAGGAATAGTGGTGTTTTCGCTTTTATTGTTTTCAGGATGTAGTTTTACCGATATGATGAATACACCAACTAAAAAAGTAGAGGAGTTTTTAGGAAAATATCAAACGATGGATAGTGAGGTTCTAAGTGAATTAGATGATGTATTATCCCGTACAGCAAACCTTACCGAAGAGCAAAAAACAAAATACCGAGACTTAATGAAAAGACAGTACCAAAATTTAATGTATAAAGTAAAAGAAGAAACGGTTGATGGCAATAATGCAAAAGTAGATATTGAAATCGAGGTTTATGACTATGCCAAAGTCTTACAAGAAGCGAATGCTTATTTAGAAGAGCATGAAGATGAATTTGTAACTAATAATGTGTTTGATGATGTGAAGTTTATGGATTATAAAATTGATGAAATGAAAAAGACGATGGATAAAGTCAAATACACGTTAAACTTTACACTAGAAAAAGAAAATGATAAATGGAAGTTGTCGGATATAACCGATAGTATGCGTGAAAAAATTCATGGAATTTACGAGAGCTAGGACTAAATAAGTCCTTTTTTATTGAAAAAATATAAAAAAAGATTAACCATCAAACAAATGTATTATATATTAAATTTAGTAGGTATAAATATTTCTTAGATTTATACTAGAAGGGGGGAAAATAATATGACTATGAAAAATCAAATTACAACTGTTATGAATGTAAAGGAAAATGAAATTAAGGTAATGCGAATCGATAATGAAGATTATATTTCATTAACGGATTTAGCAAGATATAAAAATCCTAATAATCCTTCTGATGTTATAAAAAAATGGTTAAGTAATTATGATACAATAGAGTTTTTAGGACTTTGGGAGGAATTGAGTAACGAAGATTTTAATTTGGCGGAATTCCGCCTAATTAAAGAGGAAGCACCTAAAAAGTCTTTTACGATGTCTTCAAGTCAGTGGTGTACTAGAGTAAATGCTAAAGGATTAATAGCAAGTAAAGGAAAATATAGTGTAGGGACATTTGCTCATTCTGATATAGCACTCGAATTTGCTTCTTGGATCGATAATCTTTTTAAATTATATGTAATCAAAGAGTTTAAAAGGCTCAAATATAATGAAAGCTATCAAGAAAAAATAGAATGGTCTGTTAGAAGAAGTCTATCTAAAACGAATTATAGAATTCATACGGATAGTATAAAAGAAAATATTATTCCTAAATTAACTGATAAACAGAAAAAATATATACGCTGAAGAAGCTGATGTATTAAATGTTGCTTTATTTGGTATGACCGCTAAAGAATGGAAACAAATGCACCCTGATTTAAGTGGAAATATAAGAGACTATGCAGATATTCTTCATTTAGTAGTTTTAAGTAATCTTGAAGTTTTGAATGCTAGTATGGTAGATAATAAGATTTCTCAAAGTGATCGCTTAGAAAAATTAAATACAACAGCAAGAAGAGAATTAGAGCAATTGATAAATGACTATAACATCGCATATATTGAAAATGTAAATAAAGATAAAAGTATCACGATAAAAATGGACTAAATAAGTCCTTTTTTTCATATAGTTTTTTAGGTGGTCTCGATGAATAAAAAATGGACGATTTTGGGAGTCATTTTCTTGCTTCTTTTTCCTTTTTCCGTGGAAGCAGTAAGTGTAAGTGCAAGGAATGCTGTTATGATGGATTTGGATTCAGGAAGAGTTTTATATGCAAAAGCGAAAGATGATCCCCATTTAGTGGCTTCCATTACTAAAATAATGACTTGTGTTTTAGCAATTGAGTCAGGAAAAGTAGACGACGTCATCACGGTTGGAGAAGAAGTCTTATCGATGTATGGAAGTAACATTTATTTGGAGTTAGGCGAAAAAATGAAAATGCGCGATATGCTTTATGGTTTAATGATGCGAAGTGGAAATGATGCTGCGATTGTCTTAGCAACCTATATTGGTAAAACGGAAGAGAATTTTGTTCGAATGATGAACGAAAAAGCAAAAGAAATCGGCATGAAAAACACGCATTACGAAAACAGTCATGGGCTTGATGAGAAAACGCAAAACTATTCGACCGCCTACGATATGGCTTTATTATCCCAGTATGCAATGACTTTACCTCTCTACCGGGAAATTGTAGGAACTAAAAAATACACCGTTCAAAGCGAAAAAAAAAGCTATTTATGGCATAACCGAAATCAATTATTAACAAGTTATGAATATACAACTGGCGGCAAAACTGGATACACACCGGGAGCAGGTAAAACATTAGTGACAACAGCTAGTAAAGATGGTCTTAATTTAACGATCGTAACCTTAAATGATGGCAATCAATACACCACTCATAAAGACCTGTATGAAGATGCTTTTTCAAGATACAAAAACTATCTAATTCTAGATAAAGATCACTTTCAAATTGATGAAGCTTATTATCAAAATAAGATTTATATCGAAGAGAATTTTTCTTATCCCTTAACCGAAGAAGAAAAAGAGAAGGTACGTCTTTTGATTAAATTAAAGAAAAAGAAAACTTATAAAGAAGGGGAGCAAGTAGGAGTAGCTCAAGTCTATTTAGAAGAAGAACTGATTTATGAAGAAGAAGTCTATGTGCATGTGCCTAAAAAGGAGAACTTTTGGGATAAGATAAGGTCGTGGTTTAAATGATGAATAAACTTTGGGGCCTTTTCATTATAGTAGGAGTTTTGTTTTCACTTGTTTCTGGGAATACCAATCTTTTATCCGAAGAAATTGTATCGGGGCCTAAAACGATATTGGATTTGTTTTTATCCATGTTTCCTTTGATGGTTCTTTGGAGTGGCATTATGAATATTGCGAAAGATGCGGGTCTTTTGGAAAAACTGGCTCACCTGATGCGGCCTTTTTTTCGACTTATTTTTCCTGATCTAGATCCGGACGATGAAGCCTTAGGTTATATTGCTAGTAACATCACGATTAATATGTTAGGTATTCACAATGCTTCAACTCCCTTTGGACTAAAGGCTATGAAATGTTTACAAGAAAAAAATCCAGATAAAAAAGTGGCTACGAGAAGTATGATTACTTTCCTAGTATTAAATACTGGTGGAGTTACTTTGATTGCAACTGATATCATTGCCGTCCGTAGTCTCTATGGCAGTCCCAATCCTACGTTTATATTACTTTCCACCATCTTAGCCACGTTTATAAGTACTTCGTTTGGTCTATTAATGGACCGCCTTTTATACGAAAGGAGCAAAAGACGTGAATCTCGTCACCTTAAGTAATTATCTCCTTCCTGTTGTTGTTTTGTTAATTGTGCTTTATGGTTTCATTAAAAAAGTTCCTTTGTATGATAGTTTTACCAAAGGAGCCAAAGAGGGAATGGAACTGGCATTTTCCATTTTTCCCTTCTTTATCGCCATGATTTTTGGTGTTAATATCCTCCTTAAAAGTGGCTTTTTGGATCATATCTTTTTACTTTTTCGTCCTCTTTTTGACTTTATCAAAATTCCTGTGGAAATTTTACCGATGGCAATTGTTAGACCCATTTCAGGAAATGCTTCCTTTGCCGTCATGATCGACATTATTAAAAAATTTGGGGTCGACTCTTTTATGGGAAGACTTGCTGCCACCTTACAAGGGAGTACCGATACTACGATTTATGTATTGACTCTTTACTTTGGAAGTATTGGTATTAAAAATTCTAAATATGCTTTAACAGCCGGCCTTTTAGCCGATACCATGGCGGTAGTGGTCAGTGTTCTTTTAGTACGATTTCTTTTCTTTTAATTGTCAAAATAAACAAGATATGCTAGAATAAGAAACAGTTCAATCGTTCTAAAGAAGGAAGTATAAGTATGTATAAAAAAGAAGTGTTCCAAATAGATGATGACATCGATCTTTGTTTTGATGTATGGACTATCGAGTGGCTCAAAGCACACCCTAGAAAAGGGATCAATTTAGCAAAGGCTACAGTAAAAGAACAAAGCCTTGCACTTGCTAAAAAATATGCGATCAACACTAGGGCTTTTGGTAAAAGAATGAAAGCAAGAGACCGCTACTATCAAGGGAAGAAAATTTCTTTTCAAGAGTATTGTACCTTGGTGCATAAATTTCAAGGAGAAAAACTTTCAATTTTAGAAAGCAAGGAGTTATATGGACGTTTTCTTTATACGTTGGAAAATGAAATAACGAAATTAGATGGTGAGATTAAAGATTTTAAAGAACAAAAACTATCGTTGGAATCAAAAGAAAAAGATTTACAAAAACAGGCAAAAACAATGCTTGATACTATCGAAAAAGCGAATGCATTAAAAAAAGAAAACTCTTTAAATAAATTTCTTCTTTTAATAGTTGGAATGATTGTAAAGAGCCTTTGTTTTGTTGCTTTGGTGATGGGAGTGACCTGTTCTATTACAAATTTAATATCTCCTTTATTAATAATACCTTTTTTGGGAATGGGAGTGCCTCTATTTTACTTTTTTAAACGAGATATCAAGCATATTAAATGTTTTCAACAACAAAAAAAGTTTATTCAAGATTTTGATGAGCGCCAAAAAGAACGAGATCAAAGTTTAGCCAAAACTAAAAAATATATCAAACAGATAATAGAGGAAGAAAAAGAATGCAATCAAAAACTAGGGGTTAAAGAAAATAATCGTAATCGATTATTAATTGAAAGAGCGCATTACAAAATCATATATAATTATCAGTTTGAAAAAAAAGAATATCCTTTTGATTTAGATGAAAAGGACAAGGTTAAGGTCTTAAAATAAGAAAGAAGGTAAAAAGATGACTTATACAGAATATAGACTTGAATTATCGTGTTTAGATAAGGAGATTGAAACCTTACAGAAAGAGAAAAAACAAGCGGAAGAAAACTATCAACAGGGAATAACTACCCTTACTTCTTCACAAATAGAAGTTCAAAGCAAATTGAATAAAATAGAGGAGTTAAAGACCAAGAAAAAAGACTATATAGAATCTATGCTGATCATGTTTAGTGTTGCAATTGTTTCGGTTATAGCCACCTTATTATTTTCCTTTGTTGTTCCTTCTATAGGCGTATGGACAGGACTTGCTGCTTTGGTATTTGGTATTGGTGGTGTACACGATAGCATGGGTCTTTATACATTAAATTTAAAAAAAGATATTTTGAATGAAGAAGCTTCTTTGAAAGAACAAAAAGAAGAATTGTCTTCTAAAGTAGAAAAGTTATCTAGGGATCATCATGAAAAAGAAAAGGAAAATAGTGAAAAGACTGCTTCTTTAGTAAAAAGACGTAACCACTTGGTCAAAAGTTTTACTGAAGCCTCTTTTGCTGTTTTGGAAGAACTTCATCCACATTTGGATATTCCAGTTGAGTATACCAAAGAGAAAGGATTTACTTATCAAAAACAAGGGCAAAACTGATTGCCTTTTTTTAGTGCGATAGTATATAATAACGTTAGGGGATGAGTCTTATGGAACGACTTCAAAAAGTAATTGCACAAAGCGGCTATGCTTCAAGACGAAAAGCAGAAGAACTAATAAAAAAAGGTTTGGTTCAAGTAAATGGAGAAGTAGTTACCACTTTGGGTGTTAAAGTAGCTAAAACCGATGAAATTGTGGTCGAAGGAGTAGAACTATCGATCGAAGAAAAAGAATATTATTTATTAAATAAACCAAGAGGTGTTATCACTTCGACAAAAGATGAAAAAAATAGAAAAACGGTCGTCGACTTGATTCCTACCGACAAACGCATTTATCCAGTAGGACGCTTAGACTATGATACAACAGGGGCCCTTCTTTTAACCAACGATGGAACTCTTGCCAATTTGTTAATGCATCCATCTACCCATCTTGAAAAAGTCTATCTTGCTAAAGTAAAAGGAATTGCCAAAGGGGAAAACTTAGTTCCTTTGAAAAATGGGGTTATGCTAGATGGCGAAAAAGTGATTCCTGATCGTGTAAAACTTCGTAAAATAGACAAAGAAAAAGAAACTTCCATGGTCGAACTCACCATTCATGAAGGAAAGAATCATCAAGTAAAAAGAATGTTTGAACAAGTACAATTAGAAGTACTTAAACTAAAACGAATTCAGATTGGCTTTTTAACTTTAGACAAGCTTCCTTCTGGAAGTTATCGGAAACTAACTCCAAAAGAAGTTTCCAAACTATATAATTTAGTCCAAAAAAATAAGTAGAAAAATCTACTTGTTTTTTTATTCTTCTACTTGAACAGCACCGGTTGGGCAACTTTCTTCCGCTTCTTTTACGCTTTCTTTGTCCTCTTCTTTGACTTCTTCTTGAACGGCTTTTGCTAGTCCATCGTCATCGAACTCAAATACATTGCTAGCAATGGAAGTGCAAGCACCACATCCGATACATTTATTTTTATCTACTTTTGCTTTCATTTTTTCACTCCTTTATTTCATTATACGAGTAAATCCTAATAAAAAACAAGCAAAAAAGAAAGATTCCCTATAGTTTGTTGTTTTGTTTTACATAAAATTATGATATGATATTGCTAGAATAAGAAAATAAGAGGTGGTACTGTTGGCAACTCGCATGGAACGTTATCATAATCCCGAAAAGCAAACAATAGAGAGTAGAACCGATAAACATCGCGAACTATACGAAGACTTTTATACCAAAACGGTTTATAAAGAAATTAATAATCTTGCCGATGCTATTCAACCAGATAATGCAATCGATTTAGGCGAAGTACATAAAATAAAAAGAACGAGAGAAGATTATCATAAGGCTAAAGACATGGAAGATATTATGGAAAATCCCCTTGAAGCCAAGAAAGAAGATTTATCCATTTTTTTCCAAGAAGAAAAGCCCAAAATATACGACATCAACAGTGTACTAGAAGAAGCCAAAAAGAACCATTATCAAAAAGACGAAATGGAAAAAAGAAGAAAACTAGCAAACGACAACTATAATATTCTTATGCATATTCCAAAAGATAATGGAGAAGATCCTACTAAAACGCAAGAAGAAGCCCTAAAAGAACTCATTAACACCATTACTTCATCGTCTCTTAAAGAAGAAATCGATGAAGCGAATAGAGATGATGAGGATAGTCTCTTAAGTGATTTGATGCCTACACGCCTTAATGAAACACTTATTTCGGAAGAACTTTCCAAAGCCATTTTAGACGAAGAAAGCGAAAAGACCGATTCTTTTGTTCACGAAGAAGAAAAGGAAGTAGATGATGAAGAAGCGGAAGAAGAAGGTGGAATTGATCGTACTTTCTATACTCGGTCGATGGACTTATCCGATCAAGACTTTGATGAAGAACTAAAAGAAAATGAATTTGAAGAAGAGAGCCATCCATTTATTACATTCTTAAAAGTCCTTTTGGCAATTGCTTTAGTTGTTGGTATTGCCATTTTAGTTTTCTATCTAATGAGTCGAATTTAATAAGAAGAATAAGAACAGAGAATAGCTTTAGGGCTATTTTTTTTGTAGAAAGACCAATTATTTTGTAATTTCAATCATCATATACTTAACTAGGTGGTATGAATGATGAAAATAAAAAGAAGAAGACGCCTTTCTAAGATGCATACATTTCTATTTTCTATCATTATTTTAATTGCTTTAACGGTGAGTAGCTTATATTTTGTAGGAAACCGTATTTGGCCTGTGATTATTCGCTATGCCACATCGGATGCTGAAAATGTAGTAACCGAAGTAGTTAATCAAGTACTCCAAAAAGAAATCATCGATTTACTAAACATGGATAATTTATTTGTAATCAACAAAGATACGGATGGCATTATTACCATGATTGATTTTAATCCACAAACGATTAATGAAATCTTGCAAAAAGCGAATGAAGTAATTCAGGCACACTTAATTGCCATCGAAAACGGAGATGTCACTTTTTTAAAACAATCCAACATCACTTTAGATAGTGAACTCGTTCAAAAAATAAGAGAAGGGCGTATTGCACTAATTCCTATGGGAGTGGCTTTAGATAATGTTCTTTTTGCAAATTTAGGTCCTAAGGTACCAGTGCAAATTCATTTTATGGGAAATGTTGCCAGTAACATCACATCAAAAGTTGAAAACTACGGAATTAACAATGCTCTTTTATCATCTTCTATTCATATGGAGATCAATGCTCAAATTATCTTGCCTCTTGCCAGTAGTCCTATCGATATTTCGGTTGAGATCCCCTTATCTCTAAAAATGATTCAAGGAAAAGTACCAAACTATTATCAAAATGGCTATCATAGTAATTCCTCTTTATTCGCCATTCCTTTTGAAGAGTAAAACTTTAGTATAAAAATAAAACATTTTATGCTATACTATGGTTAGGATAGTTGAGGTGAAAAATGTGAGTAAACAAAACAAGAAGGTAAAAATTAAATGGAAAAACCTTTTTTCGCTTGTTTTAGTAGGCCTCGTAATTGGAGTGGCACTTTCTTTTTTGATTAACCCAAACAAAGCAGCTAGAGCCTATTTAAAAGGTAGTGAAAGTCGAATTGAAGCCTACGATGAAGAAGGAAATTTAGTGGATAACTTTGCGCGTGGACTTGAGGTGAGCAAATCTCCTAATACCAAAACAATTGAAGATACCACTTATGTTGAAACCATCATCGAAGGAAAAAAGTATTTGATTAAAGAAGCGAATATTACGTCGGATAAAAATCAAGTAGTAGAAGAAAAAGAACGCTATATCAGAACGACGTATCATCTTCTTAAAGAAGAGTTAGATGGGAGCCTCTTAGATTTACTTACCAAAGGAAGTAAAATTGAAATCAAAGGCTATCGTACTTTATTAGAAGATGGAAGCGTAGATTATTATAAGGTAGACGTAAATGGAGTAGAAGGCTATTTCCCAAGCAAATATACAGTAGGAACTGAGGAAGAAGCCAAAAAGAATTACGACGAAGAGGGCACTTATAAAATACATTTGAATAGAGGTAACGTCTATGGCGGAGGAAGTGCTAGCAAAGCCGATTATTATCCAGTGGACAAGCCTAAATTTAGTGATAATGTGATGCCTGAAGAGGTAAGAAGTTTTTATTTAAATGGAACAAAACAAGTTATGAGTAGGGTAGATGAATATATTGCTCTTGCTAGAGAAGGAAACATTAACGCTTTTGTGGTCGATATCAAAGATAGTGGAGTGCCTTGCTATGAATCAGAGGTCATGAAAAATGATTCTCCTACCAATTATAAATATGCTCAACAATCCTTAGAAGAATATCGTACAGCAATTAAAAAATTAAAAGATGCTGGTTTCTATGTAATTGGTCGTATTAGTGCATTTAAAGATAAATATTATGCAATTGATCATCCTGAATATACCATTTTGGAAACCAAAACAGGGAAGCCTTATTATTTAGCTGAAAGTTATTGGCCAACTGCTTATTCACGAGAAGTATGGAAATTCAACGTCGACTTAGCAAAAGAAGCCGTTAAAGAGATGGGCTTCAATGAAATCCAATTCGATTATGTGCGATTCCCTGATAGAGTTATTACCTTAGAACGAAATGGACTTATTGATTTTAGAAATACCTATAATGAAGACAAAATCGAAGCGGTTCAACGTTTCTTAATGTATGCCACAAATGAATTACATGCATTAGGGGTTTACGTTTCAGCCGATGTTTTTGGAGAAAGTGCACATACTTATGTAACGGCTTATGGTCAATATTGGCCCGCTATCAGTAATGTCGTTGATGTCATTAGTGGCATGCCTTATCCTGATCACTTTAGTACCTATGAATATGGATTTAAAGAGCCTGTATGGACTATGCCTTATGACATTCTAAATTATTGGGGTAGTAACTTCGTTGCGAAAAGACAACAAGAAATTCCAACTCCTGCTATAGCAAGAACTTGGATTCAAACATACGACTCGATTAAAAGTCCAAAAGTGGTCTATGGTGCCGCCGAAGTAGAAAAAGAAATTAGGGGACTTTATGATGCTGGCTTAACAGGTGGCTACATGACATGGAATTCAGGATCCAATATAAATAAATTCCGTAGTCAAATAGCTGCTTATAGTAAGGAGTATTTAAAATGAAAACATATAATTTAAATGAAGAAGAGTACACATTAGAAAAGAATTATAAAGAGGTATTTAATTACGAAGAAGTACAAGAAAAATGTACCGATTATTTCAAAGACTTTGATTATATTTTAGGGGATTATTCCTATGGCAAACTTCGTATGAAAGGCTTTTATGACGAAAACAATAAAAAAGTCAAAGAACTAAATAACATCAACAATTTAGAAGACTATTTAGAAAATCAATGTGCTTATAATTGCGGTTACTTTTTGTTGAAAAAAAGCAAAGAAAAGGTTGATAAATAGAAAAATTGTGGTAAAATGGATATATAAGAATAATATAGGAGGAACTTATGGACAAGAAAATGATGTCAATTATGATGCCAGATGGCTCTGTCGACGAAGTAGAAATTATTGTGTCTTTTGAATTTCATGACACTAAAAAAGAATATGTAGTATATACCAAAAATGAAACTGATGACAATGGCAACATTACAATTTATGTTGCTGCTGTAAAACGCAAAGAGGATGACAAATTCTCATTAGGAAATATTGAAACAGATGAAGAATGGACAAGAATTAAAGAAGTATTAAGAGAACTTGCTAAAAGTGATAACGAGTAATAGAGAGGAGGGCTAATTATGACAGGAGAATTTCAAATAAAAGATGGTACCACAGTTGGCCTAACAAACGGGTTGCTTTTAGCTTTACAAAATCAAACCGCTTTAGGACAAGCCTTAACTGTAGACACAGATTCTACTGTTCCTTTTCAGCCACAAGCTATAAGAGAAAAACCAGATTCATTTCGTAATACAGTAAATAAGGGAGTAATATTTTATAAAGATTTAGTTGCACAGGCTGCTCCTGTAATGGCACCTTTACAAGATGCTGCAGTGGTAGCACCTCAAGTTACTACTGATGTTCTTCAAAAACAATGGGATATTACAGTAGTATCTAGTACTTCTTCATCTATAGAAGAAGGATTTTCACCAAACCGCTTAAAAGTTAAACCTGCTTATATGGATGCTTATAAAAAGCATGCACAAGGGGCAACCAACAATCAACCTGCTGTAGAGCCATCTGCAGTTGAACAACCAATGGTGGAACCTGTTGCTGTTGAACCAGCACCTGTAGTTGAGCCTACTTTGGAACCAACTCCAGAAGCTGTGGAAGCAGTACCTCAACCTGCTGCTCCAGTTGAAACTAGCATACCTGTTGCACCAGAGGTATCTGCTGCTGTAGTTGAAGAACCGGTAGCACAACCTAGTCCTGAACCGGATTCACCACTAACAGATGAAGAATTAGAGGAATTAGTAAATCAAGGTAAAAAAGACATTGAAGCTATTGCTAAAGATAAAAAAACACTTAATAGAATGACGGAAGAAAGAGACGAAGCACAAAAAGTAATCGATGTAAAATTAGCAGAGCAAGAAGCTGCTCAACATGCTATTGCTGAAAATAGAGGACGTTGTGATAATACAAAAAGAATGATTCGTGATTTATTAAAAGTGATTCAAAGTCAAAGAGAAGAAATAGGTAAAAACATGGGGAAAGTTGCTGTCGAAAGAGATGAAATGGTAAATCGAAAAGAACAAACAATCGCTGCTACTCAAGAACTTAGTGCTGAAGCAGATTCATGGACGAAAAGGGCAGCAGAACTAGAGAACACTAGATCATCACTTTCAAGATTATTATCTGATATACAGGATTCAACATATAGCGCTACGGAAAGTACTGTTGAAGAACCTGCAAAAGGAAGAATTGCCGCTTAAAGAGGAGTAATCCTCTTTTTTTGTCGTATGAAAAAAAACGATACATAAAATAGTAATGGGTGATGAGATGAAAAATACCATTAAATATTACTATAATTTAAATGTTGAAAATATTCATTTTTATCACCAAAAATATTTTTTTAATATAGGTAATAGTGCTTATGCATTTATTATTTATAATCGTGCTCAAGAAGAAATAATACCGCTTTTTGAATTAAATAAAATGACTTTACAACAGGACCAAAACTATTATCAAATTATTACCAATAGAGATAAAATGCCCATTACGGTGGTAGATAATATAGCATATGTTTTATTAAAACTTAATAATATTCCGAACCGTGAAATGCAAATTTCTGATATTCACTTTGTCCCGATTTGGTTGGATAAGAAAATAGAAATATTAAATCGTTTTTCTTGGACGTATTTGTGGTCTCAAAAAATAGATTATATTGAATATCAACTAAAACATTATGAGATTGAATTTCCTGCTCTTATTGAAAATGTTTGGTATTTTATTGGTATGGGAGAAAACGCAATAAGTTATGTTCAAAACATTATGCAAAGTAATAATGTGGCTAATCAAGATTACCTAACTGTTGCCCATAGAAGACTATCTTCAAAAGATAAATTATTTGATTACTATAATCCTATCACTTTGGTAGTGGATCATCCTGCTCGTGATGTGGCAGAATATCTAAAATCTAGTTTTTTAAACGATACATATGATATGACTCAAATAGAAACCTATATACAATCAATTCATTTTACGTCTTCTGGATATGGATTGTTATTCGGAAGACTTCTTTTTCCATCCTTTTATTTTGATATCTTTCAAAAAGTCATTAACAAAGAGTTAGAGGAAAAGAATATTTTATTAATAAATGAGCGTATACATGAATATGAACTTTATTTGAATGATATTTTTCGCATAATCAGGAAGCAGACAGATATAGAGCCTATAGATTGGCTCATAAAAAAAACATAGATTTTACTCTACGTTTCTTACTTCTACTACTTCGGGAACTTCACTTGTAATAGCCATTTCGATTCCATCTTTTAAGGTAACTTCTATTAAATTACAATTAGCACAAGCACCTGATAGTTTTACATAGCAAATGCCATCTTCAAATTTAACAAAATCGATAAAACCACCATCACTTATGAGAAAAGGTTTTATTTTCTCAATAACAGATTTAATTCGAATAATTACATCTTCTTCTTGCATAAAATCACCTAAAAATAATTGTAACAAAAAATAAGAAACAGGTAAATATTTTATTGTATGAAATTTTTTTCTATGCTATAATACAAGCAAGAAGGTGTTACAAAATGTCGAAATACGAAAAGGGAAAAATTGTTACTGGATGTGTGACAGGGATTGAAAAATACGGCATTTTTGTAGGATTAGATGAGTTCTATAGTGGACTTATTCATATTTCTGAAATATCGAGTAATTTTGTAAAAAACATAAATGATTATGTGAATATTGGTGAAACTATAAAGGTCAAAGTAGTCGAAAGTGATGATGAATTAGGACAAGTAAAACTAAGCATAAAGGATATTGATTATCGCTTGGGACCTAAAAATCGTCAAAAGATTGTGGAAACACCTAAAGGTTTTTCCATCTTACAAGAACATCTTCAAGATTGGATTCAAGATAAAGTACAAGAGATTGCTCAAAATGGTGTAGAAGAGTGATTACAAATTTAAAAAAATCAAGTTATCGGTATTGACAAAGAACAAATGAAATGTTATAGTTAATATCGTCCCGACTTTATTATGGGCGCTTAGCTCAGTTGGTTAGAGCACCTGCCTTACAAGCAGGGGGTCATAGGTTCGAGTCCTATAGCGCCCACCATTGTGTGCCGAAATAGCTCAATTGGTAGAGCAATTGATTTGTAATCAATAGGTTACGGGTTCAATTCCTGTTTTCGGCACCATTTTTATTGGAGAGATAGCGAAGTGGCTAAACGCGGCAGACTGTAAATCTGCTCTCGATGAGTTCAATGGTTCGAATCCATTTCTCTCCACCACTGATGTTGCCTCGTAGCCAAGTGGTAAGGCATCAGACTTTGACTCTGACACGCGCTAGTTCGAATCTAGCCGAGGCAGCCATTGAAATGTCCTGTTAGCTCAGTAGGTAGAGCATTTGACTTTTAATCAAAGGGTCTGGAGTTCGAATCTCCAACAGGACACCATTGTGCCTGAGTGGCGGAATAGGTAGACGCACAGGACTTAAAATCCTGCGAGTGTTAAAGCTCGTGCCGGTTCAAGTCCGGCCTTAGGCACCATCTAAAAAAATAACTCCTTTTTGGAGTTTTTTTTGTTATTATTTAAAAAACATGATATAATTATAGAGAAAAAACAATTAATTTGCGTTTTTCTTTTGTTTTTTTAATATTTATGATAAAATAATATATGTTAGGTGGGGGAGTTTTATGCGAGTAAAAAACAAAAAAAGTCCAAGTAAATTAAATTCAAGAATGGTTAATGATGAAATATTATTTGAAATGGGGCCAGGCACTTTACACTGGCTTGAGGAGAATAATGTTGATGTTGAGCAGATTAAGTATGTAATAATTAGTAATTTTAAGGCAGAACATTTTTCTGACATAGCAGCATTCTTATTAAGTAGATTAGAAGTAGAAGATCCTAATTTAATTACAATCATTGGGCCTGATGACATATTACAAAGAGTTTCAGCATTAATGATATTGTTTGATAATAATATGGACAACAATAATGTAATGAACATTGAAAGGACTTATAATGTAAAATTTGTTGGATTAGCAAATGAACTATATGAAGATGGTAAAATAAAGGTTCAACGAGTTACTACAAAGACAGTCTTAAATGAGACTCAACATTATAACATTACATATTGTGGCGAAAAGTTAAAATATGAAACCTATGGATAGTATTGTAAATATTTAACAATATATTCATAAAATAAAATAGGTTAGTTCAAATGAAAAAGTAAATGTAATATATATAGTTTTGTGTTGCATTTGCTTTTTCAGGTGAAAAATACGATGGATTATAATAAAAATCTAGTTTTTGGGTTGACTTTATTGATTTTATGATGATATAATCAATATGTCGTCTTAATTAGATGATTTTATTATCATTAAAATTATGGAGGAATACCCAAGTCTGGTTGAAGGGACCGGTCTTGAAAACCGGGAGGTCGTGTGAGCGGCGCAGGGGTTCGAATCCCTTTTCCTCCGCCATTTATGGATTGATTTTTATAGAATTTCCGTCAAATGGGTTATATCGCGGGGTAGAGCAGTCCGGTAGCTCGTTGGGCTCATAACCCGAAGGTCATAGGTTCAAATCCTGTCCCCGCAACCAATTTGGTCTCGTGGTGCAGTTGGTTAACACGTCTGCCTGTCACGCAGAAGATCGCGAGTTCGAGCCTCGTCGAGACCGCCATTTATTTTTGGCTTCGTAGCTCAGTCGGTAGAGCAGAGGACTGAAAATCCTCGTGTCGCTGGTTCGATTCCCGCCGGAGCCACCATTTATTTTTTTGCTATAATACCTTTCGTGGCATGCGCTCGTAGCTCAGTTGGATAGAGTGTTTG
This sequence comes from uncultured Bacilli bacterium, assembly GCA_947623935.1. Taxonomy (GTDB): domain Bacteria; phylum Bacillota_I; class Bacilli_A; order RF39; family UBA660; genus Faecenecus. The sequence continues at coordinate 23,183 of CANQIE010000019.1, forward strand.
GCTACGAACCAAAAGGTCAGGGGTTCGAATCCCTTCGAGCGCAC
>CANQIE010000020.1 GCA_947623935.1 uncultured Bacilli bacterium
TTTTCCTTGATTTTACGAGCAGTTAAATTTGGAACGCTTTTTTTCTCTTAACCGTGCATTTATCTCTATATTTAACGAGGTTTACATTTTGTAGTGGTAACTTAAAATAGATCACAAAAAAGAACCTTTTCTTTTAAAAAAGATTTAGGTTCTTTTTATTTTTCTAAATAGGTGATTGCATCTTCAAAAGTAGATACCCCTACAATTTCTATATCATAATGATTCTCTTCTTTTAGACGAACACAATCATCATAGTTTTCGCCATTTGGGACAATGAAAAGATCTGCTTTATTGGAAACAGCTCCTCTTAATTTATATTCGACTCCTCCAATCGATCCTACATTCCCTTCACTATCGATGGTACCCGTTCCTACAATTTTCCTTCCTTTAGTCAAATCTTCATCAACTAATTTATCATAAATGGTTATAGCAAGTAAGAGTCCACCAGAAGGGCCTGATTCATTAGAAGAAAAAGATAAAGTAAGTTTCGGATCGGTTTCATAAGAGATTTCTTTCATTAAAGAAAGACCTGCTAATTTTTCTCCTTCGATATCTTGAACGGTAAAAGAGGCATTCATTTCACTATTATTTCTTTTAATACGTACCGAGACTTGATCCCCTACTTCTTTGGATTTTACGATTTTTTGAAGATCCGTGATATCGTTTATTTCCACTCCCTCGCAAGCTAGAATAGCGTCTCCTATTTTTAAATCCGTTTTAGCTTCATCCATAATATAGACAACATAATTTGTAGTCTTTGTAATAGTGAACGTCTTTCCTGCTTTTTCATAGGCAAGTTTTACGGCATTCTGATTGGCGTCCGTTAAGAACATCTGATCTCTTACAAAAATGTCTTGACTCGATTCATCCTCCGATAACTGCATGGTATCTACTGGAACTAAATCCCAACCCGGAATAATATAACTTAATAAATAGGTTGAGATAGTCGCATTCAACTCTGATACATAGGCAAAATGAAAACTACCTTCACTTTTACTTTCGTTTTCTACTTTTACACGGTCATTTATAGCAATAGTACCTCCTCCTGTATAAATATAGTAAGGTAATGGCCATAAAATGAGGGCTAACAAAAAAAGATACACTAGTAAAAACTTATAGTTTTCTTTCATGAAATTTTTAACTTTTTCATATCCTTTATTAAACAAAATGATCATTTCCTTTATCTAATTAATTATAACATGGAAGAGAGATAAATATGAATAGAAAACTCGTATCAATAGGAATTTGTTTACTTTTATTGACGGCGTTCTTTTTTATTATGACCCATTCCCTTGAGATGCAAAAGGTAATTACCTTTTCGATTCAGCTTTGGATGAATCAGTTAATTCCTTCCCTTTTTCCCTTTTTCTTTTTATCTCATTTTTTCATGGAATATGGCATGATCGAACTTTTAGCAAGCCTTTTTCAAAAACTAATGACCAAATTTTTCCATTTAAAAAAGGAAACAGCATTTGTACTTGCTATGAGTATGGTTTCTGGTTTCCCAAGTGGAGCCAAATATACAAGAAGTCTATTAGATAAAAAAATGATTGATGAAGAAGAAGCATCTTTTCTTCTCACATTCACCCATTTTTCCAATCCGTTATTTATTTTAGGATTTGTAACTAGTATGTTACAAAGTGAACCTTCTATTTCCATCGTTATATTAATAGTTCACTATCTATCCAATTTCATTATTGGTTTCCTTTTAAGACCAAAAGAAAAACCTAGAGAAGAAGCGATTTCACTTCGACAAGGCCTTTCTTTAATGCATCAAAAAAGGATTCATAATCCTTTAAATTTCGGTCAAATTATAAAAAATGCCATCTTCCAAACCTTTGAAACATTAGTCCTTATGCTTGGAACAATGACTTTCTTTTTAATGATCACTGAATTTTTAAAGACAGTTCTTCCCCTATCCCATTTATCCTCATCTATTTTGTCGGGATTATTAGAAATGACTCAAGGAATTGTAAAAGTTTCTTCTTTATCAATTCCTGTCTCAATGAAAGCAAGCCTAACCACTTTTTTCTTATCGTTTGGAGGATTAAGTGTACATATGCAAGTCTATAGCATCATTAGTGATACGAAGATAAAATATTCCAAATTTGTAAAAGCACGAATGATACATGCTCTTTTAGCAAGTAGCCTAGTTTATTTTCTATTATTGATTTTTTAATTTTCGGTCATAGCAATAATATGAATTCCATAATCTTCTTCAAATTCAAGATAAGTAAGAGAAATATGAATTCCATAAATGGCATAGTTATCTACCACTGTTTTTTCAAATAAACGTCCTACATAAACATCGACACTTTGATAATCAAGCGCTGTTTTTCCACTTGGAATTTCACTATCTGCGGGAATATCATCTCGGATTTTATATTTTTGATCACCATACTGAATATATTTATTACGAACAGCATCTACCGTTTGTTTATCATAGACAAACAAATTTTTGTTAGTTCCATCTTTGAAACTTAAATTGATACATTGAATAATATCTACTCCGCAGGAAGAAGCCGGTTCTACTTGAGTCACTTTTTGTAACCCTCTTTTTAAAATATCATTTTGAATATCTTTGGTTACAATATCCTTAAAAGAAATATATTCTTCTTTTAAAGCTTCTTTAGTTGCTTTATCGCGGTAACTCATCACAATGGAAAATAAACCAATTAAGATAATCATAATAAGTACGAAACTGATCAGTACTTCAATAATAGTCATACCCTTTGTATTAAGTTTTTTCATACAATCACCTCGATATTGGCGAATTTTTGAATTTCACTGGTTTTTGTTAAGACATTTCTTACAATGATAAGACGATATCCTTGCGTAACCGAAGTAGTCGTAAAACGTGGTAAATAATTAATGTAGGTTCTAATTCCACGATCATTACTACGTTCAAAACGTTGATTGTTTTTTATTTCATCTTTCAATTTACTTAATTCATATCGTGTAATATAAATCTTTCCATCGTTGCTTGCACCCAGTGTACTGGGAACAATTCCTGTTTGATTTTTAATTTCATCACATAAAGCAGTCTGCTTCCATAGAGTGCAATCTGTAATATCGCGAATGGTAACATCACCTTCTAAAATGCCTGCTGTAAGAGAAGCTAAGTTTTCATCTTTTAATAACACTTTACGAACTAAATTGGCTGCATACACACTATCAATATCGTCGTAATTAATACGCCGTTCATATTCTCCCATAAGTGGAAGGCTATTTGTATAAATAAACATGGTAAGTGTAACTACAAAAATGGCTACAATTAAGGTTTCCATAAGTAAAAAACCATGGTTCGTTATTCTTTTCATAAAAACATCATTCCTTCTTGCCTATCTTCTAAAAATATTATATAATAAAATAAGATAAAAATATAGGGTAAAAAGAATAAAAAGCGAGGGAATGTTATGGTAGCGTACGACTTAGAACATATACCAATAGTTGATCTTGCAAACAAAATCATCGTTACTGCTGTAACGAGCCGAGCAAGCGATATTCATATGGATCCTGTCGATGAAGGACTAAAAATCCGGTTTCGTATCGATGGTGCCCTACAGGATCATACCATTATTCCAAGAGAATATGAACGTAACCTCACAACCCGTATTAAACTAATTGCTAACATGAACATTACCGAAACTAGACTTCCACAAGATGGTGCTATTAAAGGACGTATTGATGACCGTGACCTCGATATGCGTGTGTCAGCCTTACCTACCAATGAAGGAGAAAAAATCGTTATTCGTATCCTTGACTACACCCGAAGTTTAGCAGGTCTTGAAAGTTTAGGTTTTTCACATAAGAATTTTGAAAAAGTAAAAAGAATGTTAGAAGTGCCTAATGGTATTATTCTAGTAACCGGCGCTACTGGATCCGGAAAAAGTACTACCACCTATTCAATGCTTCAGGAATTAAATAAAGAATACACCAATATTATTACCGTTGAAGACCCTATAGAAATGAATATTGAAGGTATTAACCAAGTTCAAGTTAATAGTGAAATTGGTCTTAGTTTTGCGGCTGTTCTTCGTTCTATTTTAAGACAAGACCCGAATATTATTCTTATCGGAGAAATTCGTGATAGTGAAACAGCTCAAATTGCCGTTCGTGCATCGATCACTGGTCACTTAGTATTATCGACTATCCACACCAATAACTCTTTAAGTACGATTGAACGTCTTTTGGATATGGATGTAGAACGATATTTACTCTCTTCTGCCCTAACTGGAATTATTTCTCAAAAATTAGCACGTACGCTTTGTCCGCACTGTAAAAAGTTAAGAAAAACAACCCTTTTTGAAAAACAGGTATTTAAACAAGTTTTAAATAAAAATGTAGTTGAAGTCTTTGAAGCAGAGGGATGCGACAAATGTATCAATGGTTATAGAGGTCGTCAAGCCATTCAAGAAGTATTGGTTATTGACGATGAAATAAGAGATGCCTTAAGTAATGAAAATATCTCTAAAGATGAGTTAAGACATTTAGTTTATTCAAGAGATGTAAGTACCCTACTACAAGATGGACTAGAAAAAGTATTGGAAGGATACACTACCTTTGAAGAAATTTATAAATTAATTGAAATTGAAAATGATTTAGACGAACTCTATGATGATGTCTTAGTAAAAGCTAGACAGAAATTGGAAGAAGAAGATCAAAAAGAAAAAGAGGAACCCACAAACGAATAGGTTCCTTTTTTTAGATTCAAAATTTTTAATTACCATTACTTAGTTTACTTGCCAAAATCTTTAAACAGTCCGCAAAAATAATTTGTTATATCCCAATAGAAGCAAGAACTAGACGGAAAGTGTTGGAGTTGAACGTGGCGCCATTGATGTCGAGGGAGCTGAACACTCCTGAATTGTAGTAATTAGTACAGCTGCCACCGCGACCGAACCACGGTTCCGGAGAATCTACAAATTTCGAATTATCTAAATACCATCCTCCTGTCTCTGATAAAGCATGTCCATAACATACTTGGCCATTGCATGCAGATATTGGATCCATACTTGTATATAAATCATAATATTTAGCATCTGGTAAATCTTTCCCATCAGACACAGTTCCACCACCATATAATACTCCATTGAATCCTGAATTATATGAAGTGGTCCATCCGCTCCTTGGAAGTCCTTCATCATCTGTCAGTACTCCCATGACATAGTCCCATGATCCCCCACTCATATCATAGACTCCTGTGATGTTTCCAGTAGTTGATGTTTTTAATCCGTTTGTTGAAGTATAATCTTCATCACATCCTGCAACTCCTGTCATGTAACTACTACAACTATTTATTAATACTTCTTGTTGATCTACATGATATTTTCCATACTTACTTTGGGATAAGTAGGCTACTGCACCCCATTCACTGTTCTTACTCATGTGGGTATCGATACTTCCATCACTATTAAATCCATATTTTAATGCATTTGCTTCTAATTTCATATTGAATGCTGCATAAAACATATTTGCTACTTGTATATTTCTCCATGATGGTATATTTGGCTTTATAATAGGAGTCAATTCTGAACTATTAGCTCTTACATCATCATTATCCCCATAAATTCCTTCTTGGTTACTAGTTTCAAATTTTCCATACCATAATCCTGTTAATTTGTCATCTCCAAAAGTAAAGGCTGGATGTACTTTATAATTTGTCGGTTCACTTGGTGTATCATTAACTCCATTTAGAAAATTGACTTCTATTTCTCCTGGTTGTTCTTTTGTTCCTCCTGCATATTGATCCCCTAAATTGGTATATTTGTATTCATATCTTGGAATCCATACCCACATCGTATTAATATCTTCCATGTTAATAGGTGTTCCTGGATCTGCTTTTTGATAGTTTTCTCTTGTAGTACTACTTCCATCTTCATCTAAGTCTATTGTTACTGCATTTGCCCATTCTTGTATATCATAATCATACCAGTCTTTATATAAATTTGCTTTTACCCATGATTTTTGACTTTTATCATAAGTAACTGGTATCAATCCTGTTACTAAAGCTGGATAATTAGCTCCACTTTCATCTTTATAGACTTCTGGCTTTGCTGGATCAGTAATGGTATCATTTTGAGCATATACATTTACTTTGACTGAGAATGCCATATTATTATATTTCCATGATCCATTGATGACTTTATTTGCATCTTCATCGATCCACATTCTATACCGGAATGTTTTAGTATAATCTGATTGTCCATCTGGTATGGTTTCTCTATATAATGTCTTTGCTTTTACATCTTTTAATTCACTTACTAAACTTGGTACCCCACTATCATATAATTCACTATATAAATTCAAATTTGTTTTCGTTGGTAACCCAGTACTTATATCATTGTCTATACCATTACTTACTGTTGTTAAATAGGTCTTTATTGTATACTCTGGTAAAGTAGATTCTTTCTCTTTGGTCAGATATATCTCATAGTTAATGGCTGCTCCTTGGGTCTTTGCTCTTACATCAAAATCAAAGACTTCTTTTTTATCTTTTTCTAGCGCTTTTCCTTCTTCATCACTCATTGGGAAAGCATTTTCGATTGATACTCCTCCATCTTTACTTTTACTTTCATCATAAACAAAAGTTAAATTTCCTGTATGTAAGGTATTCTCTGTTTGTCCATGTCTTGAATAAGTAAAGAATGCAAAGGTTGTTCCTACCGTTATTAAGACTAAACTTAATACCAGTAAACAAACTGCAATTAACTCTTTTCCAGTTTTCTTCTCTTTCATAATTTAATCTCTCCTTTTATTATTTATCTATTTCTATTATAAAACTCCCCCCCCCTCACGTCAACTTTTTGCTTGAAGTTTATCATTTCTTTAGACACTTTACACGGAGGGTGTCAAATATTATAATTTTTAGAAAAGAAGTGATTTTATGCCTCGTCGTCATAATAATGACTTTAAATCAATGCTTGTAGATTTGATTGTTAATAAAAAACACTCCACTATTCTTACTGCTCAACACTTTGAAGTTCCTCTTAAAACTTTAGAAAAGTGGATTACTGCTTATAACAAAGATCCTAATGTCTTTAACTCTAATTATCTTTCGGCAAATCAGCAAATCGCCTCTTTAAAAAAACGGGTTTCTGAGTTGGAAAGAGACAATCTGATTCTAAAAAACAATTTCTTTATTAGCAAAAAAGGAGTAGCTCTTTACGAAAGTATTTCTATTCTTTCTAAAGATTTTCCCCTTTCTTCTATCTGTAATGCTTTAGGTGTTAATAAGTCTTCTTATCTTTATTGGCTTCATTCTGATTTTGCTTTTAAAAACAATATTATTACTCCAAGCTGTTATCCGTATTTATGCTTCTTCTAATGGTATTTATGGTGTTCCTAAAATTAGATCTTTATTAATCCGTCAAGGCTTCTCTTGTTCTATTTCTTCTGTTTCTAGAGCTATGGCTACTTTAGGTATTAAAAGCATTGTTTCCAAAAAGTTTACTAAAAAATATTCTAAAATTACTAAAGAAGAAAGATTCCTTATTGATAATATTATCAAAGACTTCCCTCTTTCTTCTATCAATCAAATTTGGACTACTGATATTACTTTTATCAATACTATTTACGATGGTACTTTCTATCTTATCTCTTTTATTGATTTATTCTCTAGACGTGTCCTTTCTTGGGATTTATTTGATAATCAAAAAACAGATAAAGTCCTTTCTGTTTTACAAAAAGCTCTTTCTTTTCGTAATCCTACCCCTGGTCTTATTGTTCATTCGGATAAAGGTCCTCAAATGCGTTCTCATCATTATAGACTCTTTCTATCCACTCATCACTTTATCTTTAGTCACACTTCCATCGATCATTCCTGTGATGAAAATGCACATCAAGAGTCTTTCCATGCTTCTCTTAAAAAAGAGGCTATTTATCAGAAAAAACTTTACACTTTCCATGATGCTCACAAGGTTATTTTTGATTACATAGAAGGGTTTTACAATCCTTATAGACCTCATTCTTCTTTAGGGTATTTATCTCCTATCGAGTTTGAAAATTCTTTACTTTCTTCTCAACCCCCTTTAAATTCTGTCTAAATTATTGACAAAGTCCCTTCGTTTGTTTATAGGAACGTTGTAAACAAACAAAAAAAGAAGCCAATATTTTTATTGACCTCTTATATTTTTCTCTTAACTGTTATTGTTAGGCATCAAGTGGAGTAGGAAGTTTTTCATTTTGGGCATATACATTTACTTTGACTTTGAATGCCTTATTACTATATTCCCATTCTCCATTTTGATTTACTCCTGTTGCACCTGAATCAAGCCACATTCTAAAACGATAAGATTCACTATAACCTGTTTCTCCTTTTGATACGGTTCCTTGATATAATGTTCTTGCTTCTTTTCCATTTAAATCAGGAACTTGGCTCTTTTTCAAACTACTATATAAATTAACTCCATCTTTACTAGGTTCGACTATCACTGCTGTTTCACTTTCACCACCTTGACCCGGATTTGTTACTTTGGTTAAATAGGTCTTTACTACATCCTCGTTTAAATCAGAAGCTTCTTCTTTCGTTAAATAAATCTCATAGTTAATATCTGCTCCTTGCGTAGTTGCTCTTATCTCAAAATCAAATACATTTCCTTCTGTTTCACTAGTTAAAGTTTTTCCGTTGGTATCACTCATTGGGAAGGCATTTGTTAATTGAATTCCTTGGCCATTACTCTTGCTTTCATCATAGACAAAAGTCAAATTTCCTGTTTCAATCTTATTTGTTGTTGTTCCTTGTCTTGAATAATTAAAGAATGCAAAGGAAGTACCTGTCGTGATTAAAATAAGACTTATTACTAGTAAACTAATAGCTAATGTTTCTCTCGTATTTCTTTTTTCTTTCATAAATTTATTTCTCCTTCTATTTTATATTCAATTCTATTGTAAAATACTTTTCTCTCAATAGCAACTTTTTTAATCCTTCTATTTGTAAACGAAATGTAAATAAAAAAGAAGTCCACTTCTGTAACTTCCTTTTAAAAACGACTTATTGATATTTCTCCATCGTCTTCATCATTTGATTGATTTGTTTTTGGGATGGCTTTCTTCCCATTTGCATCATAAGTGCTTTAATCATCTCTTCATTAATAGGAGGATTTTTCTTTAAATACTTTTTCATGAAATAACGTGCTGCAAAAAAACCAATAATAAGTCCCACTACTAGACCTACCACTAAATATAAAATATCATTTAACATAAAGCCTCATCTCCTTACGTATTTATTCTATCCTACCTTTTAAATTCTTTCAAGTAATTTTACCTGTTTTAACCAAAAATAATCGTTGTAGTTAAAATCGCATACAAAGTAATTGTGATCTTTCTCTAATAGATATTTAAAGAAAGAAGAAAAGTTATGGTTGGAACTAATCAAAACATGACTTGCTTTCACCACTAAAATACTTACCTCATCTTTATATAAATCATTCATAATATGTTGATTGCCACTTTTAGAATAAGGCATTTTTTTATGAAGTTCGATAAAGAGTCTTCTGTCCAAGGATGCTTTATTTATTTTTTCAGTCAGTTGAGTAAACAAATTAAAAGCATACTCTATATCTCCTTCGTGCATGTAATAAATTTGCTTTAATACTTGAAAAAGAAGTTCAGGTTGATCTTTATAAAGCGAAAAGAATTCCTGTTTGATTGAAAAAATATAATAAAGTCTCATCAATATCACCAAAACTACTATAGCAAGTGAAAAAGGCTCTTTTTGTCAAAAAAAAGAAACCTTACAAAGTTTCTTTAATTTTTTCTATGATACTTTTTAAATCAAGATGATACTTTAAGGCTAAATCTTCTTTTTTACCACTAGCACCAAAAGTGTCTACTCCTATAATATATTTTTCATTATAGACAAATGGATACCAAGAATAAGAAGAGGATGCCTCAATCACAAAAGTTTTAACGGTAAGTGGAAGAAGTTCTTCTTGATAAGTTTTATCTTCTTTCTTGAAACGTTCAATCGATGGCATACTGATAACACGTAAATCAATTCCTTGTTCGTATAAAGATTGGGCAGCATCTAAAGCAAGCGCTAATTCTTCACCTGTTGCTATAAGAATTCCTTGTAGTTGTTTTTCTTCGTGCCTTACAATATAGGCTCCTCTTTTGACTTCATTTACTTTCGTGGCTTCTTCTATAGGCACTTTGTTGCGGCCTAGTATAATCGCTATGGGTCCTTCTTTTTTAGACGAGAGATATTTATAAGTTCCAAGCACTTCGTTGGCATCGGCAGGACGAAATACTTCTAAATTGGGAATACTTCTTAAAGCAATTAATTGTTCCACTGGTTGGTGCGTTGGTCCATCTTCTCCTACCATAATGGAATCATGGGTAAATATATAGGTAACGGGTAAGTTCATAAGCGCACTTAATCTTAGAGAAGGTTTTAAATAATCCGAGAAAACCAAAAAAGTCGAAGCAAAAGGTCTTAAATTGGATAAAGCAATTCCATTAGAAATGGCAGCCATAGCATGTTCTCTTACTCCATAAAAGATATTTTTACCTAGTGGATTGTTTTTAGAGAAGTCCCCCTCCTCTTTTAAGTAAGTACGATTACTACTTGATAGATCAGCACTTCCTCCTAAAAAGAATGGATTGATGGATGCAAAAGCATTTAAAACCTTAGAAGAAGCATCTCTTGTGGATTCCATTAAATCAGCTGGAGCCTCATACGTAACGCCTTTAAAATCGAGCGGATATTTTCCTTTTTCTAAGGCCGTAATAATTATTTTTTCATCGTCATCAAGTCGTTCTAATTTTGTATTCCAAGCTTTGTAAGCATTTTCACAACGTTCCCTCATATGTTCTTGAAATACTGTTACAGCTTCTTTGGAAACAGTAAATGGAATATCGTGTACTTCTAATTTTTCTTTCACTTGAGCTAAATCCTCAGGATCAAGTGGAGCTCCATGTACTTTCGAAGTAGCTTCATATTTAGAGTATTTCCCAATCACGGTTTTTACTTCGATTAAGGTTGGCTTATTTTCTTCTTTTTTAGCATCTTCAATCGCTTTATCGAGAGCTAATAAGTCTTCTCCATCGGATACTAAAAGATAATTCCATCCTAATGCCGAAAAACGATCTTTAATGTTATCGTTAAAAGTAACTTCCGTTTTACTATCTAGGCACACTTGATTAGAATCGTACAAAACGATTAATTTATTTAAACCTAGAGTCCCTGCTAGAGAGGCAGCTTCATAAGAGATACCCTCCATAAGATCTCCATCACCACATAACACATACGTATAATGATCGATCAATTTCTTTTTGAAATAGGAACGTAAATAAGCTTCTGCAATAGCCATTCCAACAGCAGAAGCAAAGCCTTGTCCTAAAGGACCCGTGGTCATATCAACCCCTGGTGTTACGCCATATTCGGGATGTCCTGGTGTAATGGAATCGATAGTGCGAAAAGATTTTAAATCATCTATAGAAAGATCGTATCCTGCTAAAAAAAGCGTTGCATAAAGTAAAGCAGATCCATGCCCTGCCGACATTACAAAGCGATCACGGTTAATCCAGACTGGATTCTTAGGATTTACTACCATGTGTTTCGCATATAACGTATATAAAATGGGGGCAGCTCCTAAAACAATCCCCGGATGTCCACTTTGGGCTCTATCAATCATATCCAGTCCTAATGAACGTAATTGATCGACTGCTTTCTTTTCACTAGGATCAAGGACTTTATTTCCTATTTGAAACATACTAAAACCTTCCTCCTCTATTCTATTCTTATTATAACAAGAGAAAGTAAAATACTCAAGGGCATGAAAAAGAAATTGACAATAAAAAAGATGGAAATCCATCTTAATTATCATCATCAAATAAACTTTCAATACCATCTAAAATATCGGAATGATCAATAACAGGTGCTTCTTTGGTATCTTCTAAATCTTCTAAAATCTCTACTACTGGAGGTTGTTCTATAGAGGATTCCTCTTTTACTTCTTCAAGAGGTGGAATCTCTTCTTGCGTCACCACTGGCTCCGTTGTTTGAGGCACCTTTTCTTCTTTAGAAACCTGCTCCTCCCTCTTTGGTTTTACTTTTGGTTTTTTCTCTTTACTCTTAATAAAGAAATAGATACCTAAACCTACCATAACAATAGCTAAAAAGGTTCCAATCATTAATAAAAGATAATTTCTAACATCTGTACCATCATCGTCTCGTAAAGAAGGTGTTACTCCTTCGCTTTCGATTGCACTCGTCGTATTTCCTTTCTCTTCTTCTTTAAGACGTGTAATGGTTACAGAATATACTTGTCTATTGCCATCGTTACTAACGGTAATGGTAATCGTGTTATCGCCCACCACTAAATTAGAAACTTTACTGCCATCGATTATAACATCATCTTCTCCGGTAATTTCAATCGAAGCAAGATGAGAAGAAGCAACCGCTTGGACTTCGACTTCTTCAACATCAAAAGGTACTTCTACCGAATAATGATATAAATCACTTTGAAATGTTTCTTTAAAAATATGTCCTACAATTCTAAGTGATGCAAGCGTAATATCTGCTTTTTCTCTGGTTACGGTAATGGTATAAGTTTTTGTTTTATCATTACTTCCACTTAAAGCCGTAATAATTGTGAAAGTATTACTTCCATAATTTAATTTTTTATTTCCTAAATCGTCTTGTTTAAAAATAACTGAATTTTCATCAGGTGTTGCTTCAATTGTTATTTGACTAACATCAGAAGGAACGGTTAAAGTATATTTGGTCCTTTCTTTATCAAAGGTTCCTTCATTAAAAGTATAATCTTTAACAGCCAGATGACTTAAATAACTACTTGCAATTTCAGGCGTATTTTCTTCCCAAACAGCTTTTAAAGTAATATTAGTAGTCACAGGTTCTAAAAAGGTATAACTTTTTCCATCTAGTTGCCATTCTTTAAAAGTGAATCCTTCTTTGGTAGGGCTACTAGGCCTTGCTACGGTTTTTCCTTCTTCAATTGTTTGCGACTCAACCGTACTTCCGCCATCACTATCAAAAGTTACAGTATACGTAGTTACTTCAGGTGTCTCTGTTTCTTCTGGTGTAGTGGATACTTCTTCTGCAAAGGCATTTATAGGTAAAAAAATACTACTACAAAGTAATATTAATAGAACAAATCTTTTCATTTAACTTCCCTCACACTTATCTTATTCTTTCTATTCTAGAAAGATTATAACACAACCAAGATAAAAAGAAAAGGTTAATCATAAATTATTAATTTTTGCCAAAAAATATTGAAAAAGAATTTAGAATATGTTATTATTAAAAGGCAATGGACCCTTAGCTCAGTTGGTTAGAGCATTCGGCTCATAACCGAGCGGTCATAGGTTCGAGTCCTATAGGGTCCACCACAAGATGCGGGTATGGCGGAATTGGCAGACGCACTAGACTTAGGATCTAGCGCCTATGGCATGCAGGTTCAACTCCTGTTACCCGCACCAAAATGAAAAAGACTTGATTATTTTTAATCAAGTTTTTATTTTATCTAAATTTATACGTTTAATTTAAAGGGACTACTATAGGTTTTCTTGAGTTGTTTTTCTACTTCAACTTTTTCAGTAATCGCTTTATCAAACATTTCTTCTACATTTCCCTTACCTTGATACCAATGCCACAAATTAAATACTTCTTGTAAAGAAGATAACATCATGGAAAGATTGCCATCAGTTCTTTGAATAAGCACGTCATCGATTGAATCAGTTAAAAGACTCGTATCAAAATAAAGTTCATGAACTTCCCTATTTAAATTGTACTTACTAATTCGCTTAGTTAAAATAGCATGCACGGCCTCTTTATCGGTTCCATAAAGAGAACTTATTGTTTGATATCCTTTATTTAACAATTCTACTCGCCTTTTTTCTTCTTTTAACGTTTCATCATCCGAAGTAATCACTACTTGATTAAATAAAGTAAAGTAATTCTTTAACAAGCCTTGCGAATAAGTACTTCGCTCATTAACCCAATCAAAACGATCAATGGCTAAATCGAGTGAAGAAAGAGATAAATGTTTTTTCATTTGTTCTACTATTTCTTGCGTAATTTCTAAAGGCGATAAATAATAACTCAAATTCATCTTTTTATAAAAGGAATTGCGAATACTATCTACTAGTTCGTTTTCTAATGTTTGCACACGTAATTCCACATTTTTAAATTCTTTCTCATAGATCGTAGGATAATATTTTCTCATAAATCCTAAAAGTCTAATGGACATTAATAATTCTATATTATGTTTGAATAAAGCATCACTATATCGATCGTTTGGTTCTTTCGAAAAAACAGTAACCGGATCAAAATACATATAAATAAGTGGATTAGCTGTATTTAATCTTTTTTGCTCCATATATTTTAGTACAGTCGTTTTTCCAGTTCCTCTACCGGATGCTAAAATCCATTTATTATCTTTATTCTTTTCTATTTTCTTAACAATTTTATTGATAGGTTCTTCTACTAAAGAATCGCTTTTTAATAATTCATCTGGCGATAAATAAATACTATACATTTTCCAAATCCTCCTAAAATCATTATAACACAAGATAAAAGAGGAGCAATAAAAAAAGTCCAACAAAGGACTATTTTTGTAACATATTTAATAAATTAATTTTAAACATATCTTTTTCAGGATTACTCTTAGAAATCATAACTCCTTTGTAGGTACTTAATTCAGCACGATGTCCTTCATCTAAGATACCATCTGGAGTAATATTGGTAAGAAGAATAATCTTTTTATCTTCGTAAACGGTATAGTGAAGAATAATTTCACCATGTACTTTAGCAAACAACTCATCGGTAGGAAGTTTTAATTCATAAGATTTAGTCTTATCTTTTTTTGATACCGAAACAAGTTTTCCTAAAAAGTTCCCATTTCGCATTTCAGGGTAATATTCAAAAGTTAACTTTTTATACGCTAACATATTGTATTTACGAACGGAACGCTCTTTTTTACGAAATTCATTTTCATTTAAATATTCAAATATATAAGATTGTTTCATGGTTATTCAACCCCTTCTCCCCTAAAACTTGACTCTCTATCCATCAAGTGTCTAAATTATAGCACATTTTTATTAAAAAGTCAAATCTTTTATCTATATTTTCTTTATTTTTACTTATAGTTTATGTAAAAAGTGATAAAAAAAGAACGATTAATTCGCTCTTTTTTAATTATAATTGAGGTCCTCCCATTTCATTACTAGGTTCACTATAAGCATCCGGATTATTTGCCATATCTTCTACAATTGATTGAGCAATTATTTCATGAGCTTCTTCAAATGAAATTGGACTAGACTCACTAACAGGTTCAAATTCGCCCTCTTCTACTTCAATAATTCCACCTTGACTTACTTCTGGTTCAGTATTCGTTTCTGGCGCAGGAGCAGGTTCTGGTGCTGGCTCGACAGGAGCTGGAGCAGATTCAGCAGGTGCTGGTTCTGGATTAGTAGGTGCGGCAGGCGCATTTTGTGATTCTGTTGAATAATCCCAGTTTGATTGACCTAAATCTTTTCCAGCCCATTTATTACCTTCACCAGTAGGTGCTGCTGGAGTAGATTCGGTTACTGTATTACCATTTGGATCTGTATAGGTTTCTGAATCATGTGGAATTGTACTTGGATCAACCGTATAATGAATATCTCCATCAGGAGTTACTTCTTTACGTTCGGTTTCTTTTCCTACTAATTCGTCTCTATTTTCAGTAACATCATAGATTCCTTGTTTGTGTGCTTCTTCGATGGCTGCTTGTTTGTTGGCTTCTGTTATACCAGCATAATAACTATCGATAGCAGCCTTTTGTCCAGGAGCAATTTTTGCAGCTTCTTCTCCACTTAGGATAACTGATTTTACTACGCTTCCAGATTTTGCTGTAGTTTGTGATCCATAAGAATAACTATCGCTTTTTAAATTTTTTCTATAAATAATAGCATCAGCTTGTTGTAATGTACCAGTTAAACTAGATAATAATGGGTGATTATGTTCTGCATCAATTTTTGCATTTTCAGTTGTGAACTCATCAGTAACTAATACTCTATCATTTATTTTTTCAAAATAGCCAGCCATTCTTGTACAATCCGGATCTTGTAATTCTTTATAGAAGAATCTATACCCAGCATTGGCTTTTTCATCATATATAGCCTTATCAGCTTCAGTTGGTTCTTGTTCTAGTACAAATGAACTAAATCCTTTTGAATTTAAGAATTCTTCAAAATAAACGTCATGTTTAAATATATTATAAGAGCCATGGATTATAGCTCCATCATAAGAAAGCATACCTTGGTTTTCACGATTAACGTCTCCAGCAGTAGAAACATTATCAAAAGCCATATCACCAGTACAATTTGGATTATTTAAATTGTCTAACCATACACTAACAACCTCGTGATCAGCGTCTAAAATAAAGAAGTTATGAAACATTTCTTTAAATTCATTAATGTTTTCATCTTTTAATATAGTTAAATTTGCAAACACTTTACGATTAAAGGATTCAACGTACTTGTTTAATTCATTTTTATTTTCAACATTAAACTTAGTTGAAAAGCCTTGATTAAATGCTACGTATTTTAAATAAGCAGCCGTATATTCTTTTCCAGAAATTTTCAAATTATCTTTGAAATCATCTGGAATTTCTTCATTAGATGCTGCATCAATTAATTTATCATTTATTTCAAGGAAAGCTTTCTTATTATTTAAGAATACTTTTTCTTCTTCAGTAAGTTTAGAAGTGACCGTATTAAGTGCTATCGCATTTTCATTGGTGTCTGCTTCATCACTTACGCTTGTAGATGCTGCATCAGTATTTGTATTTTGTTTTGAGCAAGCAACAAGTCCTGCAACCATAGAAACAACAAGAGCAGCAGCAGCAATAACAACCGGCCACTTAATGACTTTTTTAGGCTTCTTACTTTCTTCTTTATTTAATTTGAATTTCTTTGGAAGATTGGTTCCTAAAGTAATCATTCCTGGAAGAACATTAAATGCTTTAGGTTCAGGTGTACCATTTTTCTTAGCAAGTTCTGCTTTCTTTAAGTCTATCCATTTTTGGCAGATAGCAGCACCGGTTCCTTTTTCACGAATGCGTCTTCCTTCAGTAATTTTTCTTATTTTTTCTTCTGATGTTTTATAGATTGTTCCGCGAATTGCTTTTTTATCTTCAATAGCATAATCTCTAATGGCATCTTGTAATTCTTGATAAGATTCCATTGCTACGTCTGATCCATCGTCATAGTGGGCAATAATGGCAACACCATTTGCAGAATCAATCAATATACTACGTTTTGCTTCGATAGATGAACTATCGGTTAATTCACTATTTTCTGAAATAGCGGCTTCATAAGATATTATTTTCTTATCCATAATTCTATTGCTCCTTTACTCTTTTTACTCCGGTATAAGTATATCCTTGTGATGTTAAAGAAGTATCTTTATCTGATAAAGACCATTTATAATCGGTATATGGTTCACTTAAAACGGTTCTTTCACGATAACGATAATATTTAACATTAGCATATACATCTACTTTAGCATTAACGGTTTCAGTTGTATCTTTTAATCCATATAATGGAATGGTTGTCTTAGATACTTGTGCACATGTTAGAACACCTTCTCCAGTGCTTCCTTGTGGAATAGCTGTGGTGGTTCTTACATATTTACGCCATTTAATAATGGTACGGTCAGTACATGTTGGATCACAAGTCGACTGATCTACTGTTTCGTATCTCCATTGTACATTGACAGTGTCTTTTGGAGCAGCCCCTCCTGTATATACTTCATTTGTTCTTTGCCAGTCTGATGTAACAGCATAAGTCGTGTTATCAACGGTTTCATACTTATAACCAGTACACATTACTTTTTCGTAACTACCAGCAGATACGATTTTTGTTTTATAGTACGTAATTTTATAATTCTTATAGCCAATTAAAACTCTACGTGTACCTAAATCTTCGATTTGTGCTAATTCATAGTTTCCAAATGGAATATTGTCGGCATCAACATAAATCGTATCAGGACTCCATGCACTCCAAGCAGAATATTGTCTACCAACATTCTTTCTATATTGATATTCATATACTTCTTGTGGTTTTACTTCTTCTGTTTTCTTAGTTACGGTAATACTACATGAAGCTGTTTTTCCATTGGTATCACGAACATAACCATAAACAGTGATCTTTCCATCGCTTGTTACAACAAACGTTTTAGCACT
This sequence comes from uncultured Bacilli bacterium, assembly GCA_947623935.1. Taxonomy (GTDB): domain Bacteria; phylum Bacillota_I; class Bacilli_A; order RF39; family UBA660; genus Faecenecus. The sequence continues at coordinate 18,192 of CANQIE010000020.1, forward strand.
TTGATAGTTTCTTGATGAACCTAAACCAAAGCCATTGATAGTAGCTCCATTGGTAGATCCTTTTGAAGCCCAACCAATCGTTACATCTCCAGAATAACTTCCATCTTTATTTTGTGTACCACTTATTACTTCTAGAGTACAATATGGATTAGATGTTGTATCTGGAGTATTGGTAGGTTTTGGTGTATTTGTAGGTGTGTTAGTAGGTTTTGGTGAAGATGAACTAACTGGTTTACTAGAACCTACAGTCTTATCTTCTTTCTTTTCACATACATCGGTTGTACAGTAAGCATAACATCCTACATGTACTAAGATGTAGTTTTCTTCTCCTTCACACTTCAAATATACCTTTAATAAATATTCATCTTCTAGTTTTTCAATCGTAACATATGAATTATCTAAATCACATGATTTACCATTCTTATCGGTAAATGGTAATAGTAATTTTAGATCTAACATTTCACGTAACGTAACGGTTTTCTTATCCCCTACATTTACTGGAAGACGATCTTTTGTAAAGTACAATAAAGATGCATTCTTCATTTCTTGAATGTTATCATTAAAAATACGATCTTTTAAAACATTGTTGTTAGGCCAAGGTACAAGCCAGATTAAAAGTAACACAAAGATGATAATTAAAATTAGTTTGAGTAAGAAATCTCTTAATGGAAATTCCTTTTTCTTTGACTTCTCTTCGTAATCTTCTGAATACATAATTTTCTCCCCCTCATCACATTACGACCGATATTATAGCATAATGTGTATGATCTGTCAATATTTTTCTATTTTTTTAACTGTACTAATGTACTACCTTCGTTAAACATGTCCACTTCGAATCGGTAGACACGCTTATCATGGGTTAGGACATCGTGTACTTCGTGTTTTAGAATTCCTAACCCTTTCCCATGAACAATCACGATGTATTCATTTTTTAGTTTTACTTGATCGTTTAGAAATTCTTTCGTTTTTATTCTAGCATTAATTCTGTCTTCTCCATGAAGATCTAAGGTAGGTGCATGCTCATAAAGAAGCATCTTCTTTACTCTTTTCTAAAACTTCTTCTAAAGATGGAACGGAGTTGACTCTACCTAGTCCTCTTGCCGCAAGGGCCCCTGTGATATTCGCGTATCTCATCGATTCTAAAAGGGCATATCCTTCTTTCATAAAGTAAAGGAACGCGCCATGATAAAGATCCCCACATCCTGTGGTATCGATGGCCTCTACTTTGATACTAGGAACTAAATGGTAACCTGTTTCATCTTTCGTGAAACTTCCCCTTTCTCCTAGAGTTACAATTACCTTTGTACCAAAATCCTTTTGCATCTTTTCATAGCCATCCATCAACTTCTTTTGATCAAGCGGTTCTTCGAACTTACAATATTCCATTAGAAAGTCTTTAGACGTAATACAATAGTCTACTTTACTTGCTAAAAGAAGCATATTGGGTTTTAGGCTTCCCGCATCTAAAATCGATAAACTGTTAGGAAACATTTCCAGTGCCTTCAAAGATAGGGTTAATTCTTCTCCATCTAAGAGAATCGCATCCGGTGCTATTTGAAACGCCACATCGTCCATCTCGACTTGTTTGGTTCGACTGACTACAATCGTTCTACTTCCATTCTTTCGGCTTGCTAAAATATAACTAACCGTCGTTTGGAAAGCATCGCTTATTTGAAAGTAATCTAAGTGAAGACCTAAGGCTCTTAGTTCTTTTTCAATCGCCCTAGCATAATCATCGTTTCCTACCACACTCGCTAGATAAGTGTCATAGCCCCACTTGGATAAAAGAATTCCGGCATTCGTCGCGGCACCTCCTGCACAAGAGATGGTTTTTCCAATTCGAACTTTACTGTTTTCTTTCGGATATTCCTCTACTTGCATCGTGATGTCATAAGCCGAATGCCCAATGCATAAGACTTGCTTCATTCAGTCATCCCCTTATCATAAGTATAACAAAAAAAGAATACAAAAGGAAAGAGTATTCTTTTAATTTTTTAAATTTCTTTAAGTTAAAAATACCAAGATGGAAGGAATCTTATAAAGTCGACATAGGAAGCATCTACTTTCATTCCTGTTGAAACCGGATAAAACAATAGGAAGAAAATAAAGATGAGTCCTAAATAAACATAGATTCCTTTGGAGAAATGCATTTTCTCATCTAGATATTTGATAAGCCCTGTTAAGGATAAAATCATAAAAGGAAGATTTGGGAAAAAGTGATACAAGAACATGACTCTTCCTATCAAAAGATAAGGAAGCCACATACATAGGAAAGCCGTAATCAAAACTCCATATTCTTTTTTTCTTGTTTTTATAAAAGCAACTAAAGTAAAAATAAGCGAAAGAGCACCACTCCACCAAATTAAAGGATTACCAATTCCTACAATAGTCTCTTTGATATTATTTGCAAAATAGGCTACATGATACCACACTGGTTTATATAGAAGAGGCCAACTATACCAAGGAGAAGTAAACGGATGGGTTGCCGTAAGCGTCGAGTGGTATTGGTACATCATTTGGTTTTCTTCGATTAAATCTTTGATACTATGAATGCCATTAGGCGCTACTAAAAGAAAGTTCGGGAAAAGAAAATACATACCTATATAAATAAGTAAAGGTATTCCAATAAAGAAAACAAAACAAGATAAGAAAATAATCGTGGTGTCCTTCGTCCATTTCTTATTCTTACCAAAGTTTTTCATGATGAGATCGGTAAAGAATAAAATGGCTAAGGCAAGCCCTGCAAATAAACCAGTCCACTTGGTGGTAATTGCACATCCAATAAAGAATCCTGACAAAAATAGTTTACTTAATCGTTTAAAAAGCGAATCTTCTTTGGATAAAGAGATATACTGATACATGAATAAAAACGATAATAGAATAAATAAGACCAAAAAAGTATCGGTAGTCCCCATTCTACTCTGTGCTAGAAGGAAATTATCCATCATGAGTAAAAGACTAGCAATAAGGGCATACTTTCTTTTCTTAAATAAGGAAAGAGCAAAGGTATAAAGTACTGGAATCAATAAAATACCTGCAACAACTCCCATTAAGCGGTAACTAAAAGGATTCATACCCAAGAATAGAATAGGTATCATTTGAATTACTTTACCTAATGGAGGATGCACCCATTCATAGGCTGGAAGATGATTAGCATACTCATATGCGGTTCTTGCAAAATAGATTTCATCAAAATAAGTACTATTTAAATAACTAATTTCTTTGGGAACCGTATCATTTTCATCGATTACTACCCTACTATTTTCATCCAAGGCTTCCATTTTTAAAGGATTTCCTGCTTGATCATACAGCATAATTTCAGCTAAAGTACTTCCTTCTACATTTCCTTCAATTCGAAGATATTTTATTTTTTGATTGAGATCCAAGTCGTGCCAAGCAAAAACACGAATATCTTCTTCCACAATACTATCTATAAAAAGATAATTTTCATTATCCGTAGATCCATATAAACTATAAACGACGGTCTCTTCTTCACCTCCTGTTTCAGGTCCTATAAAGAAACGCATTTTACTAACATTGGTGGCTTCATTTAATGCAACAGTTATTTGACTTTCTAAAGGAGTATCTAAATGCACTCTAAAGTACGTATTGGGGTTTTTGGTAGAACCTAATTGATAGAAAGCAACAAAACTATATAAAAAGATTAAGACTAATAAAATATAAAAATCGATTTTATTTAAATGCGATCCTTTTTCATTTAAAATGGTTTTTATTTTCTCTTTCACAAAAACACCTTCTTGTAAATTATCATACCATAAAACAAAAGAAAACTCCATCTAGTGATGAAGGCTCGATGTAGTAAACTAGATGTGGGAAAATATAAAATCATAAAAAAAAGAGAAAACACTCCAAATTTTAAAACTGTTATA
>CANQIE010000021.1 GCA_947623935.1 uncultured Bacilli bacterium
ACAAAAAGAGAAAAATAACTTTTCTCTTTTTAATATACTAGTTTTTTATTGATGTCTCCTAATTGGGGTTCACATCATTCGAAGTCTAGTTTTTTTATTAAGAAAGAGTGTATACTTTTTGATCCAAATAACTTTGATAAACAGATTGTATCGTAGATTCTTTACTATTTATAGATCTTCTTTCTTTTACTAAATTTTGATAGAAGGTATTTTTTTCTTCCGATAAAAAGGCCATTTTTTCTTCTTCTTCATTAAAAGCACCATGATAAACTTCATAAGCATCTTTTATTTCTTCTGTTGTTAGACCAAGTGAAGAAGATAATGTATCGAAAAAGGCATTTTGAAAAGATGTATAATTTTTGAAGAAATTTTCTAAATCATCACTTCGGGAAGTATCTGTATACCATAATAAATGGCTTAATTCATTTTCTTCTATTGAAATGATATTGAAAATATCTTTTACACTAACCTCTTGACTAGTAACAACACGCGTTAAATTTTTATAAAATTGACGTGCTAAAGTAGAACCTACTGCTCCTTTTAACTGTTTTTCAAAATCTAATGAGGAACCATAGTCTCTTTCTATTTCTTTTTTAACTGCCTCTTGCTTATAAAACTGTTTACTAGAACTTTGTGAATCATTTCTTAAATATAAATTTATTGCATAAAACATTTTGACGATTTCTTCTTGTTCTAAATCATTGCTACAACTAAAATACATAAATATTTTCTCTAGTTTATTTTGTAGACTTAACTCTTCCAAGGTAGACACCTTGTTATCTGGATTTAAAACAGTGGAAGCTTTAATGGTATTAAGCATACTAATTTCGTTAGCATAAACAATAGGAGTAGAAGATTCATTTATATCCAATACTAATTGTTCTGCACAACCTTCAAAAAACCAATTCCAATAAAGTGAATTTACCTCTTCTTGATTAAAAAGATAACAAGGTCCAAATCTTCTTATAGAAGTCGTAGCTAATTCATTTGGAGTATGAGCTTGAATCAAGTGATTCACTTCATGTTCTCTTACTTTTCGTTCTGCTTCTGGATCATCCGAAGTATCCTTTACTGTTTTAAGTACGTTCGAATCAACGCCAATAATATTGTTTTCGTAGTCGTAATAGGCATAAGCTCCAGAAGAACATTCGAATACTTTTAAATTTTTTAACTTTTGATCTAAAGCATTAAAATTAATTGTATCTATTTTTGTTAGTGCACGATTTAAATAATTCACAAGTACTTTTACTGTATCTTGTACCATGGCATCGGTTGTATTATTATATTTTGTCAAGTGACTATTTTCTTTAAGGTAACGCATATTATTTTCTTTGACAATGGCATAAAGTTTATCAAACGTTATTTGATTGTTTTCAATGATGGTACTTTCACTTTGCTCCATGTCACTTATTTTTTTATATTTTTCCAAATTGGATTGAACATTATAATATGTTTCTTGTGGATATTCTATATCAATGGTAGCTATTTTCTCTTCTAATAAGGAAGCAAGTTCTTCATCCCATTTTACAGAAGTACCCAAAATCATATTGGTATTATCATCTACTTCACAAACCGTAAAACTAGGTACTTGGATATCATTATCCATAGATGAAGTTGTAGAAGAACTAGACTGCTCCACTTTATTTCTTTGTTCTAGTTTTGTTCCACAAGAAGTTAAAAAAACAAGCCCTGTACAAGCAAATGATACTAATTTTAATTTCCATTTTGTATTCTTTTTTAAATAAGAAAAAATTTGTAACCTTTTCATAAAATTTAACCCTTCTTTTATAAACGGACAATATTTTACCATAAATTAAGAAAAAAAGCAAGTAAAAAGCACTTTCAGGATAGTTATATATACTAAAAAAGCACAAAAAAGATAGAGGTTTAAATTTCTATCTTTCTTATATTTCTAGTGATTCTTAAATTAAAACTAATCTCGTTCCATTTCGGATATCGGTATCTTTAACTAATTGATTTGGTTCGTATTTTATAGAAGTTTCGGCATTGTATAGAAAAATGTTTTTATCTTCTACAAAAGTACCTTCAGATAATTCACTAATGGAACGCATTAATAAGCCAATTACATTACCTACCTTACGATTTACTGGAATAAATACTTCATATATTTTATCCAAATGAGGTACTAACACCTCTACTAAAACTTTATTTTTCATCCAAATCCTCCGCATCTATCATATGTTTAATCGGTGTTGCTTTTCCATTTTCTACCAAAAAGGCCATATCAATATAATTCAATTTCCGATGTTCCAAAGTAAGATTTGTGGCATTAATAGCCATTTGACTGCCTATTTCTGGACCTAACCAAATACCTTGAGAATTGTCGATGATTCCTTGATACCAAGGTTCAATCTGAATATTTTTAATTGAAGCATACAAATCGATGAAAATAAATTTACTATTTAAATATCCACTAATCGCAGTAAGGAGGCGATCTAAGACTTCCCTTGCTTCTTTGGAAACTTTATTTTTAATTTCCCCTATTCCTAAAATAATATAAATGTAATTTGTTCCATTATCTTTAGATCTTATAACTTCATTATTAATTTCAATAATTGCGCGATCAAAATCATCTCGATAAGCGGTTACTCCTTCTACGGAAGAGCTGTATGCTTTAACAAAATCCACCACTCGAACCATGGTTTTTGGAATATGAACAAACATTTTAATCAAAGCATAAATAAACAATATTTTATCATCGTCCATGTAGTTCGTTAAAATTAAGTTAATCGGTTGTCTATCAAAATTATAGGTAATTACTTTCTTCGTATTAATGTCGTATCCAATCGGAACATTACTAATTCTGTCCACTGTTGGAAGTAAAGACGTGTACGATACAACGGTTGGAATACTAGGTACTTTTTTAGCTATTGTTTTATAAGCTCCTTGCATTTTTTGAGTAAGTTGCCTAATAACATTATTAATTTGACTACGTTCATAGACAAAAGCTGTTTGAAATTCATAAGCTGTATCATTCATAGCAATTAAACCGCGACCAAAATATCTTTGTGGAGCAAGTCCTCGAGGAGCTCCTAAAATAGAACGATATTCCGTTTCATTTGGAATTTGTAAGCAAATAAGTTGATTAAAGTGTTGCATGATTCTTTGACGAATAGTAGAAGTCGATACGGCTGTCAAAACAAAAACTAGACCATATTTGCTTCCATCACGATACATGGTAATCATTTGTTCTGCAATATTCGCATAATTTTCCAAAAAAGTATCATAATTATTGAGAATCGTCACAATAAGAGGTAATTTACTTCCACTATTGTTGCAATACTCTTCATAACTTCCTCCATAGTCGGCAAATAAATCTTTTCTTTTCTCAAGTTCAGAATCAAGCATCTTTAAAGTATCCACTAGTTTTTCACTTTCATCTACAGTTACTATTTCTCCTACATGCGGAATTTTATTAAAGACACGAAGAGCACCTGAACCAAAGTCCAAAACATAAATATTGACTTCGTCTGGTACATGTTCGGTAACCATTGAAAAAATCATAGTGGTAAGCAAATTCTCTTTTCCTGAACCACTTGCACCATAAACAATAGCATTTCCTTGATGAGTCAAATCGAGTTTAACAATTCCTTGTTCTTGGGCACTTGGATTATCATATTCACCAATAATCGGATCAATACAGTAAGAGATAGGTTTACTATTGTACTTTTGACGCAAGTTAGCAAGATAAATAACTGGCGGAATATTTTCAAGCCAAAGATTCTTGGTAATAATATTTTCTTTTTGTCCTAAATTGTATATATACTTAACTAGATTTATAAGTTGGTCCCCTAAGTCTTCTTTCGTATCTTGAACAGTTACAATATCTTTAATACTTTTTACAGGATAACCAACATGATTTATAAAGACAAGGGAATCGTCGATTCTTCGTAACAAACGATCCGATGGAACGTATTTCGCTCCAGCCCATCCAGATTGTCCTATCTCAAATAAATCATCATAACCTACTTGTAGATAAAATCTTCCCGTTTCTTTAATTGACGCGGCATCCGGTTTTTTCAACACTTCCATACTATCTGAACGATCTTGTACTCTTAAACAAACTTTAAATTTAGAGTTACTCCAAATCTGATCGTTTACTATACCGCTCGGTTTTTGGGTTGCTAAAATCAAATGTACTCCAAGTGAACGACCAATACGGGCAGTCGATATAAGTTGAGTCATAAATTCTGGCTGTTGGCTCTTTAGTTCGGCAAACTCATCACTGATGATAAACAAGTGCGCCATCGGTTCTTTTACTTGTCCTTCGCGGAAAAGCCGTTGATACTTATAAATATCTACTGTTCCTTCTCCGAGCGTATCCTTAACCTCATTAAAAATACGTTGTCTCCGTTTTAGTTCACTTTCGATAGATACTAAAGTACGATTTATTTCATTGGTATCTAGGTTGGTAATGGTTCCTATAAGGTGAGGAAGTTTGATACCCGTCTCCTTATTTTCAAAAGCTCCAGCCAAACCTCCACCTTTGTAGTCGATAAGAACAAATTGAACTTCTCTTGGATCGTAGTTTAAGGCAAGAGATAAGATATAGGTAATAATAAATTCAGATTTACCTGAACCGGTAGAACCAGCAATCAATCCATGCGGGCCATGAAATTTTTCATGTAAATCCAACTTAAATGGTTCTCCATCTTTATGTACTCCCACTGTAGCAGATAAAGAAGTCACAGGATTATTAGTACGCCACCTATTCAATATATTTAACTGTTCAATACGAGATACACCATACATTTCCAAGAAAGAAAGCATGCTTGGAAGTTCCGATAATCCTTCTTTGGTCAATACTGGAATATTGGATAATAGGGTACTAATTTCATGCATATTTAGTTGTGGATTAGTCTCCATCTTGAAAGGTGTTTGAGAAGTGGTTGTAATTTTCTCATCGATAATGGCTCCATTCTTTTGATCGATTTGCACAAAAGTACTACATTTTGCAGGCAACATTTTTAATGATTTTTCAACTACTAAAATAGAAAAACCATAATTTTTTTCATATTTCATCAATTCTTGTATAGCAGAAATATTCTTTGCCATTTGATAATCATCGGTAATGATTAAATAGTATGAATCAAAATTTTTATAAGGCTCTTTTTCAACAGTATCGCCTTCTTGCTTTTCTTTATTGTTTCCATTTGTCATTTCTAGGCGATGTTTAAATTCTTCGCTAATATAATTTGATACTTCCCTAGCCTCTTCTAAATTCGTTGCAAAGAAACGTTTTGATTTATCGCTACTAAAGCAATGGGGAAGAAAGCGCATATAATCCCAAGAAGCACTATTTTCTTTATTGGTAAATAAAACAATTTTTAAGTCAGCAGCACTATGAAGAGTCACTAGTTGTAAAATCATTTCATCCAAATATGCTTTTTTACGGTCAATATTTAAAATAAAAGCAGATACTAAATGTTCCGTAAAAGAAAAAGTAATGGGAACATCTCTTAATTTTTTATGTCTTGCAACCATTCCAAGAACTTCTTTTAACAAATCATCTTCTTCAATGGAAAAATGTTCTTCTGGACTAGATACATTGATTTTAGCATCTATATCTCCTAAGCCAAGACGAACAGACAAAAAATCTTCATCCTTGATATCTCTGCTCCAAAAAAGACGATCTTGATTTTTGATACTTGTTAAACACGTGCTAATAGAAACAGCATTTTCATGTAAAATCTGATACTGCTTATTTATTATTTGATTTAATTCTTCATCCTTTTTGGAAAGATAAGAACGATATTTTGTAAGGCGTAATTGTTCTTGTTCTTTCGATTTTTTCTTTTGATATCTAGAAGCCATTTTAGGAAGAATCAAGCTACCAATAATCATAGAAATACACATTACTATCTGAGGAATTACAGCCCAAATGGTTCGTGTTCCAGAAAGAAGACCATATCCTACATTCCAGCCCATCATTAAAGAAGATGCCCCCATAGTAATAGTCGAACCAATCGATAAAATAAAAGGCATTTCATCTTTTTTTTCGCCACCCGGAGGAGCGTCAATAACTACCTCTTTTGTTTCAATAACTTCTTGTAAGCGAGGGGTATGATAAAAATAATCACTTTCTTTATAAAGTTGGGTATTTCTCTCATCATCTGTCAAAGCATCAAACTGTGCATTATCTTCTTCCACTGAAGGAGTAAAAGGTGCTAATTGATTGGAAACCGTTAAAGAAGGAAAAGAATTAACTTCAATACGATCTCCCATAAAAATAAGACGGAAACCTTCTAAAAAGAGGACATCTCCAAGTTTTAAAACCTTATTAGAGGTACGATATCCATTTACAAAAAGAGAAACTTCTGAGGCAACTGCAATCACCCATTTTTCTTTAAAGGTTATCTGGGCAAAAACGCCTTGCAAAGGAGACGTGGGTAATCTAAACGTTACCCCCCCCTCTTGATTTCCAATCGAAATAGGACTATTGGTGGAGATTTGATACGAACGATATTCCTCTTTTTCAGGCAACAAATAAATTTGTAAAAAATCTTCACGATCTACAATCTTTAAAGAATATCTTTGATATAAATCCAATAATATAGAGGCAAGAAGTTGATTATTCATAGTAGCTTCTACCATACCATTACTTTGGAATCTTATTTTTTCATCTTGCATACCAAAAACAAGTAAAACCTCTTGGTGCATTCCAATAGGTTGATAAGAAATAGAAAAAACATCTTCAATGGTTTCAGGAAGATGGTATAAAGTTAAATAATCTCGATCTCTAATAAATAACTTCATAGTAAGACAACCCCTATTTTTATATTCTATTAAAATTATAATGCAAAAGAAGAAGCATTTCAAGTTTTTAAGACAAAATTAAAAAAGATAGTTCATTTACATCTTTTTGTTTACATGTTAAAATAAATACAAGGACGTGATCATATGAAAAAAAATATTCTAACCGGAATTAGACCTACTGGAAATCTACATTTAGGTCATTATTTTGGAGCCAGTCGTAACTGGATTAAATTACAAGATAATCCGGAATATGATTTTCATTTAGAAATAGCTGATGTACAGGCCTTAACCGATCATTTCGACGATCCTAGCAAAGTAAGAGAAAATGTCTATGAACTAGCTATGGACCTACTCTCTATTGGACTTGATCCTAAAAAAGTACATCTCTTTATTCAATCCCAAATTCCAGAAATTGCTGAATTGACTGTTTTCTATTCGAACCTAGTTACGATGGCAAGACTTTACCGGAACCCTACTGTAAAAACGGAAATCAAACAAAAGAAAGCGCTTTTTGGAAATGAAGGAGAAAGTGTTACTTATGGATTTGTAGGCTATCCTGTTAGTCAAGCTGCCGATATCACAGCTTTTAATGGAGAATTAATTCCGGTGGGTGAAGATCAATTACCTTTAATTGAACAATGTCGTGAAATTGTTCGTAAATTTAATTCTATCTATGGAGATCTTTTAAAAGAACCTGAACCCCTTCTCTCCTCTACTCCTCGTATTAAAGGATTGGATGGAAGCGAAAAAATGGGAAAAAGTTTAGGCAATGCCATCTATTTAAAAGATTCCGAAGAAGAGATTTCTAAAAAAATTATGAACGCCATTACGGATCCTAATAAGATTAAAAAAGATGATCCTGCCAACCCTCATATTTGCATGGTTTATTACTATCATCAATTAATTCAAAATCCCAATCTTGAAACGGTATGTGAAGAATGTAAAAAGGGTCATCGTGGATGTGTTCAATGTAAAAAAGAACTCATTCAAAAGATGAATGAATTCTTAGATCCAATAAGAGAAAAAAGAAAATATTATGAAAATCATCAAGAGGAAGTAGAAAAGATTTTAAAAGAAGGAACAGAAAGTGCCAGGGCTACTGCAAAAGAAACGATGAAAAAAGTAAGAGAAGCTATGAAAATCAACTATTAAAAGCTCAAATTTTGAGCTTTTTTATATACCTTTTGTATGGGAAAGTTTTAATAGTTGATAAAGATTTTCATGTTTTCCATTAAAACTTTCAAAACTATCCATTAATCTTTGGTACATTAAATCAAAATCTTCTTCCATCTCATTAAAATATTCTTGATAAAGATATTCCATCTTTTCTTTTTCCTTCTTTTGATAAGTAGAAGTAAGTTCATTTAACAAATACTTTTTCTTCTCTTCTTCACTTCTTGTATTAAATCCTTTTTCTAACACTTTCTTTCCTTTTTTATATACAATCGTATGAAATTCTAGTCGACTTACTAAATCAATCACATCTTCTTCTTCATCTAAAAGTAGTCTACTATGGAAGATTTGCTCTCCTTTTTTGTTAAATTCAGTAGCAATGCATCTTACTCCATCCGATAACACACACGCAAAAGGAAGCACTTCTATTTTTTTATTGCGATACACTTCTGTTAAATCTTCTATTTTATCTAAAAGTTCTTCATCTATTTTTATTTTAAAATGTATAAAATCGGATAAGGTTTTGCTATCTACTTTTAATAGTGGAATCCTTTTAACATGTTCAATTGTATCTTTCTTATCCCATTCATAAAAGTCATATAATAAATCTAAATCCGTCCAATTTAGTAAAATATCATAAATGTAAATCAAGTCGATTATCCCCTTTCCAAAAAATAGCTAGTGTCATCATAATAAAACCAACGAGAGCAAATAGGCATTCGATTCTGGAAAATGCAAAGTTAAAATATTCTTTCACCGAAAAACCAATCGAAAAGAAGTTTAAATAAATCACCCAATAAGTGGATCCTATAAGCGTAAGTCCAAAGCCCAGAAGAAAGCAAAAAAGACGCAAGATTATCACCTATCTCATTTTATTTATCATTTCTTCTTTTTATTATGATTATTTATAGTATAAGAAAAAAAGACAGTTTTATTCAAAGAAAAAAACCTTTAACGGTTTTTACTTCTCTTTAAATAGACCATAGCCTAATGAATAGATGCTACTTCCAAAGAAAGCAATCAACATATCCGTCATGGTATCATCGACACCCGATGTTTGAACCCATTGCGTATCACTTCCCGAAACTTTATCCATCGTAAATTCCATAAATTCCCAACAGGATGCCACAGCAAGTGAAAAGATAAGCATAAAGAAAATAGTAAAAGTCTTATGTTTTAATGGATTAATAGGACTCTCTTTTAAGAACAAGTATGCAATATAGCAAGTAAGTGCTCCTGACAAGCCATGCACAAACAAATCCCACCACGGAATCTTGCTGTACCAATTTTGAACACTTCCTAAAATATGAGCTAAAAGAATGAACATTAGATAAATAAATTCGGTAGATTCTTTTAAGTCATAATGCAAAATCTTTCGAACCAAAAATGGAACTAAAATAACTAAGAAAACAGCTACTACGGTAAATAAGCGTTCAAAGTCATTTTGATAAAACATTAAAATAATTTTATATACAGCAAAAAGAGCAAAAGCAATTTTGATGATATTATTCCAAATTTTTAGGGATTTCACTTTCTTCACCTTCATTTAATTTTTCCATTTGTACACCACTAATTAAATCAAATTTTTTAGTAATCTTTTCCGTTGTAATATTGACATTCTCTACATCTCTATTAACCGCTTGAATACTTTTAGCAAGATGAGTCCAACGTTCTTTATAACGAGCAAATTCTTGACCTAGTTTATTTAACTCGTCATGAATAATCGAAGTATATTTATCTCGCTCCATATTTTTAATAATCATTTGAATCACCGTCAAAGTAGAGATTAGTGTGGTAGGAGATGTAATCCATACTTTTTTCTTATAAGCATAATCCACAATATCTTGATGATAGGCATTAATCTCTGCAAAAATAGCCTCGGCTGGTAAGAATAAAATCGCTTGATCGGTCGTAACACTTGGAATAATATATTTGCTACTAATTGCATCAATATGTTTTTTAACATCGATTTTAAATTGTTTTTCAAATAGTTCACGGTCATGGTTTGAAATCGTTTTATCCACCATACGTTGATAACTTTCTAATGGAAACTTTGAATCAATACAAATCGTTCCCAAAGGTTCAGGAGCATAAAGAATGGCATCGGCAATCGTATCGTTTGGTAGAGAAACTTGCAATTTGTAAATAGACTCGTTATTTTCTCCAAAAACATTTACTAAAATGTGTTTTAAATTGACTTCGCCAAAGATTCCTCTACTCTTTTTATCGGTTAAGATACTTTGTAAAGAAACAATATCGCCTGAAAGCGTTTCAATCTTCTTTTGCGCTTCATCTATTTTACTTAATCGTTCTAAAACCGAAGCAAAAGTTTTATTTGTTTTTTCAAAGTTTTGATCCAATCGCTCGTTTACTCGATTATTGATTTTATCAAGGCGATTCTCTATCTTCTCATTAAGTTGAGTAAAATCACCATTAAGCTCTCTACTTAAACTGGACTTAAATTCACCCATTTCCTTGGTCATACTAACTTCCAATTTACCAAGACGTTCCACCATATTATTATTATCGTTTTTCTTGATTAGCGTTATACCTATAACCACCAATAATAAAATAACTAATGTTACTAATAAACCAATTATAATATAATCCATCATACCATCATCCTTACTTCTATTTTATCACAAACAATCCTCTTCATAAATAGTTATTTCATTTGTTTTTCATACGCATAAAATCCATCTTTAATTTCAATAATATGGTACCCCAATTCATTTAATACTCTACCTATTCGTTTTGTTTTATAGCCAAATTCACAATAAACATAATATTTCTCATTTTTATTTAAATAGCGTTCAGGATCTTTTACTAACTCTTCCATAGGAATATTAATAGCTCCTGGAATATGACTTTCTTGATATCTTCTTTTAGATCTTATATCAATCGGATGAATATGAGGATATTTTAAAATTTCTTCAATTAATACTTGTTCCATAGTCTTCACCACTTTATTGTATGAAGACCCAAAAGAAAAGATGAGGGCTACTCATCTTCATCATCAAAGAAATCATCGAAGAAATTATCATCGTCCGAATCGATTTCTTTCGTATCAACTGGGACTTCATGAATAATAGGTTTTGTTTCTTCCTTAACTGACCGAGCTGCAACTTCTTTCTTATCCTTCTCTTGTGCATGCTCCTTGGCTTTTGCTTCTGCTTCTTTTTCTTCTTGTTCAATTTGAGCAAGTTTTTCGTCGATTCGTTTAACTAAATCATCAACGTCAATACTTGGAGCAGCATTGTTATTAGGAAGTGGACTTGGTTTCGGTTCAGCAAGAGGTTGTTCTCTTGGTGGAATAGGAACTCTTCCCATCGCTTCAAACATAGGATTTCCAAATGGCGAAGGGGCTCTATCCATTCCTCCACCCATTGGTGAAAACATTGGGGGAACACCAGCAAATCCACCAGGTATTCCACTAGGAGCAGCATCTGGATTTTTATTAGCTTCTTCCATCATTTCAAATAATTTTTGTCTTTTCTTCTCTTTAACAAATTCACGAATATCAAAAGTATGAACCGGCTCTTTTTCACGTTCAGGATACTCAGCTGTTGGATACTTAGTGCCAAAATCTAATTTATAATAAGGTATAAATTTCGTTTTAAATGGTTGTTTACGTAAGCGTAAGATAATAACCTCGTTCTCTTTCATACGTTGCAAATCACTTACGGTAACAAGTGGTGTAGAAGCGGTCTTATCATCTTTTTTAGATTTTACTTCTCCGCACATTTTACTGATTTCTTCCAAAGCCTTTAACTCGGTAGTAATTAAATAAATAATATTTCCACAGTTACCACGAATGGTTTCTGCATTCTCTTTCCCATAAACTTGATCCAACTGTGCAAAGTTCTGGATAATCATAGTAAAACGTATTCTTCTAGAACGCGCTGCTGTAATCATGGTTGTAACATCCTTTAATGGAGGCATATTGGCAAACTCATCTAGTAAGAAGTTTGTTCTAACGGGAAGTTTTCCGCCATGTTGTTGAGCCGTTGCAATTAAAGTCTCATATACTTGTTTTAGCAAAATCGTAACTAAAGAATGATACGTTTTCTTTTCATCTTGGATAACAATAAATAATGCGGTTGGTTTTGTACCAATGGTCTCTAAATCGATATCCGTATGAGAAAGCATTTCACTCAAGTTTTCACGTGATGCAAACAACTTTATTTTTTGCTTAAATACCGCTAAAATACTACCTTTCGTTTCATTTGGTGCCATAATCGTACTTGATGCGTTAATAGCAGCAGCACTGGCTGGATCTTTTCCTGCAAAATATTCTTTTACATAAGTAGATCCACCAAATTTTTCTTCTCCTACTGTCGTCATCAAACTAATACTATTGATGTTAATTTCCTCTGGTTTAGCATCTTCAAAAAGACCTAATGCAATTCCTGAGAAGTAATCGGCAGAAGTCTTTTCCCAGAATGGATCAGCATTACTATTATTTTCTTCATACAAGATATTTAAGGCTAAGTCATCTAATAACTCAATAGCTTTATCTTGGTTCCCCGTACGATACATTTCATAAGGTAAACTTAATGGGTTCCAAGCATTACCATTTTGAGGATCACGGAAATTTAAAAGTAATATTTGATATCCACGATCTCTCAATAATTCTGAAGTTTTCTCGTAAATTTCACCTTTAGGATCGGTAATAATCATGGATTCTTTTGCTTTTGCTAAACTTTGCACCGTAGGTAAAATACAGGTTTGTGTTTTACCAGATCCAGTAGCACCAATGACTAAGGAATGATACTCTCCATTATCTACCCACATCTCATTATCTTTAATAATAAGTGGAACACCTGCAACCTTAGAATCTTTATCTTTTATACCAACCCGTTCAAGTTCTGACTTGATTTCTTTTTCTTTCGCCCAACGACTATATCCTTTATCAGTCTTCTCTGTTGAAATACCAATTCCTTTTTCCCGTTCAAAGAAATAAGAACTAACACTCATAAAAAGAGCCGCTAAGGCAATGAGATAAAAAACAATTGTTGTAAATAATAAATCACCTGAAAAAGCAGGAAGTGGATTCAATCCATAAAATCTTCCTTCATTCGCTAACATTGGTAAGTTTAATACGCCCAAGGCTACAACATAAAGTAAAAATATAGCAAACAAGACAAAGATTAAAATATCTTGTGGTTCTGCCTTAAATTTTAATTTCATGACTCCATCTCCTTACAGGTTTTAACTTGTTCATAGTGATCATTTTGATACAAATATAATGTAGGACATACATTTAATTCCCCCATAGAACGATATTTATTAATTACTATACCATACTTTTCTTGATTTGGTAACTTAATTATCGAAATAATTTGATAAGCTGCTATGTCCCCAGTTCTCTCATCGTTTTTTGAAACATAATCATTTCTAATTACTTGACTATTATCTCCATCATAATATAGCACAATTTGAAATGACATGGTATCTTCTGTTATTTCTTCGTATGATTTATATAAATTGGTTGCTATATATAAAGTCTCAATCTCATCATCGTTATCAAAATCATAAGCTACTTTGCTAGCAAAAGAAATTGGTGTTTCTTTACTAATAGAATAGTTCTTTTCTTTTGTATATTGATTTAGTATAACAAAATCTTGTTCATCTAATTCTTCTATTTTAATATCAATAACATCGACTTCTCCAGGTCCAGAATAAGCGATCATGGGATATTTTACAAGTAGAAGCCCATTATTAGAAGAAGAATACCAATCGTTATTATAAGAGTAAAGTCTTGATTCAGATGTGAAAACATTTTGGCTATATATGCTAAATATTTTATCATTCAAAATTTTTTTCCGTTCTTGTGAGTCATCAATATCGATAATTTCATTTTCTTTTATTTCCCAAAGTATATTATCATAGAATGCCATAAATTGCCTATTTTCTTCGTTCCTACTTTGCAAGAGAAAAAAGCCACCAATTCCCACTACTAATAAGACTGAAATAATTACTAAAATAGCCGTAATACGAATTTCTAAACTATGCTTTTTCATATTATTTATCACCTACATTCGTAATTCAAATACTCTTATTCCATAAATTCCACTATACTTTGATTGAGAAATAGGTTTAATGGTTTCAGCTACCCCTTCCGGAGCCACTGTATCATTAATCATGATCGTATCGCCATCGACACCGGTCACGGCAACCCAGTGTTCATTTGCAATAACTTTAATAACTACATAGTAGCCTTCATTTACTAAAGAAACCACCTGTGAATTACAATCGCCCAAAGGACACTCTATACTAGTTACATATTGAAATCCGGGTACTACTCTATTTGTAACTCCCCACATAATTGCTCCACCAGAGGTGAATCCCCCATTTGCTTTCATTGCTTCAGCAAAAGTCCCTGGATTAAAATCTCCATAAATGAATGTGGAAGAAGCTCCAGACATAGCAATTATTTTAGATAATGAAGTCATAGCACAACCAATATTATAAATGGTGGTATCAGAACCTACACCTAATTGAAAACTCTGCCAAGGCTCATGTTTTTGACTCCATTCAACCCAATCACCCGTAACTGTAGTAGATTCTCCACAAGCCGTTCCTATACTTATACCTATTTCTGAAAAATCAAATGGTTGACTACAAATAACAGATTCATATAATTCATAAATTCCATCGACCATTTCTTGTTGGACTTCTTCATTTATTTCATCTGCATCATTTTTAATGATATAGTCATAATATTTGGATAGAAAACTATCCTTTGATGGTATTTCAAAAAAGAATATATAATTAGACATTGGAGTCATTAGTCGATAATAATATAATCCTTGATAACTATAATCTGTACTATAATGGACCGTTTCATAGGGTGACTCTGCACATCCATCGTATTTATAAGTATTTTCCTTGAATGCCGACGAACTATGTACATATTTACAGGCAAAATTTATACTTGTACTTCCCGGAGGTTCATTTAAAATTCCTTTTTCTTCCCATTGTGAAAATAAAAAGTTTCTATTATGCTCATATGAGTCTGTTGCCCGTTTACAATCATAACTATCAGGATCATCATCACAGTACTTCTGAACATTTTCATAATTCTTTTTCAATGTGCTATAAGAATGCGATACTTTATATTTATCTATATTCTTTTTAGCATCATCTTCATACGGACAACTTCCAGGATCACTTGGATCACCATTATATTTTGACACATACGTTGCTGTACGCTTAGCAGCACCTGATTTTTTATCTATATCAGCTTTAACTAATTCTTCTATAGATTCGGGCGCCATACTACTACTTGTAGTATCTCCACAACTATAATGGCTCTCCGTTCGTATCAACATAAATCCAGCTAGAGTTTTAATATATTTTTTGGCTTTTTTATTAAATTCAGGATCACTAAACCAAGAAGAGAAATTACTTTCATCTAATATTTCTGTTCCTTTTTCACAATCTTCACCATTTCCATTTTCATCACAAGCCTCTCCTGTATATCCTTCACTCGTATATTCACCATAAGTTCTTCCATAAAACAAGGTAGCTGTAATTAACATAGGATTGATTGAAACTCCATAATTGTCTTTATAATCCATTGTAACTTTATAAAGTTCTTCACAATATTCTAGCGTCGTCTTACCTTCTGGAGACGTTTCATCTTCTATTTGAAAATCAATTACACATTTTTCATGACGACCTTCTTTAGTGGACATATCTGGTTTCGTGTTTTCTTCATCTGAAGTAAAAAAATCAACTACGTTTTCCCAAGCGGTAGAAAAAAAGTTAGCAACAGAAACAACTGGATAAGTAATAGCAGTATATACTCCTATAATTAAAATGAATGTTGCAGCAAATCCTAAAAGTGTTCCAATAACAATAAAAGGTTTTCTTTTTATAAAGGATATTACTTTGCTCATTAGATCTAGATCATCATTGTTATTTCCATTATTCATTTTTTCACCACCTTATACGAATAAAGAAGGAGGATTTTAGAATCCTCCACCAGAACCAAATGATTCTAATTCTTCTTTGGTAACAATTATATTAATACGCATACGCCTATTTCCACAAACGAATAAGGCTTCTCCTTGTGCATAGCGTTTAATACTTTCTTTTTCATTTTCGTTTAAGTCAATCAATTTAGCTAAGTCTTCGGTTGCTTGTTTACGAAGTCCCATAACTAAATAGTAAGAGGCATTATCGAAAATCGCTTTACCTTGCGTAATAACACTAGGATCTGCAAAGTCACTTGGTTGCTGTGTAATAATGATAGACCCTGTGTTATATTTACGGGCACGTCTTTGTACTTGAGCTAAGAAGTCTGCTCCAATAGCATTACTTCCACTTAGCAATACGTGTGCCTCATCAACCATTAAAACAGTATTAACGTCTTTATTTAAGCAAAGTCCCCAAGCATACTTTAATACGTTAAAGAATAATGCATTTCGAATATTTTCATCGGCATTCATTAATTCCTTAATATTAAACACCATGAAATCACTTTGCTGTGTAATGGTCGTATGTCCGTCGAAATAATATTTTAATTCTTTTGTTAATGGACGAATCTTTAATTCCAATCGTTCCATGATATCTCGTTCATGCGTATGATCGGTCATAGACATAATTCTACCTTTAATTGTGGCATACACATCTGAGAACGTTGGATAATCATTAGGCCCATAACTTGAAAAATCGGTATTGAAATCAATTCCAAAACGCTTATAGGTATCTTGTGCTACTTCACTAAACATGGTAAGAACATCTTCTTCAATTGATGGATCATAATATTTTAAGAATGCTTTTAGGAATTGTAAAGTTCTAGTTAATACCGTATAGCCTAATCCCTGTTTAACCTCATCTTCATCGGCATCAAGTACTACTTGAAGCGGGTTAATCATACCAAATTCTCCACCTTTACCTAAGTCGATGGTATCTCCACCAAAGGTTTTGGTCATTTCTTCTAACTCATTTTCAGGGTCGATGGCAACGATTTGACAACCATTACGAATATGACCACGAAGAACGAGTTTAGCAGCAGTTGATTTACCACTTCCTGACGTACCTAAAATAATTAGGTTGGCATTGTTTCGGTTATTTTCTTTCTTAATTTGATATAAGAATTGGTTAAATAGAATAACTCCACCTGAGAAATCAACTCCTAATAAAGTTGATAGTCCAGGGTCCTTAATTGTATCAAAAATAAATGGATACATGGCGGCAATGGTAACCGATGGAATCGGTGTTCCAATACGATCTTCAATATCTTGTTTAGGGAATATTGGTAAAATCGATTTTAATACTTTTTCCTGTTCAAAACGAAGCGATATTGCTTTTAATTCCATCGCATCTAAGTAGTTTTTTACATTGACCTTTTTCATTTCCAAATCTTCTCTTGTATCAGCTGTAATCATAATGTGCATTTGAAAATCAAAGATTCTTGCCTGGCTTCCTGCTAACATAGAAATAAAGTATTCTAATGATTCAGCATCCTGTCTTACACGTTCACGAACAGTATTATCCTTTTCTTCTTGATAACGAACACGTAAATCGGCAATTTGCTTATTTAACATCTTAGACATCGTTTGAAAAGGTACCGGAATATGTTTTACGACTATTTTTATTCCAGACATACTAGTTAACTGTGATAGATATCCAGGCGTGATATATTTTGGATAAGATATAACACTTAAAATCGTTGCATATTTATCACTAATAAAGAAATCACTTGGATTAAATTGTAGTCCTTTAGGAGCTAATTGTGACTTTAAATCTATCATGAAGACATCACCGTCCCAAACTCAGTAGTACTTCCACCATTTAAGAAATTATCTAGAATAATACGCATATCTTCATTACTTGTTTGTGAAGAAGATAGTCCACAAGAAGCAAGTCCATTAATCATTAAACGCACCTTTTTTTGTAACAATTCCAAATTTTTCTCTTTAAATAGTAAGAAATATTCGGTATCTACTACATTATTACTAGTAAACGTATTTCCTTTTTGAATATCTTCATTAATTAATTTTCTTATTGCTGGATTTTGTGTATTGTTATAAAGAAGTTGTAATTGAGACATATAGATTGAAATATCTACAGGTCGATCTGCTACTACTAACCAAAACTCAAAATCTAATTGGTTATAAAAGTTCTTTAAAGCAATCAAAATATTTTGCTGTGAATCTTCATCTAAAATAAAGATATTGCGAGGCGTAATTTTTACTCCACAAACTTTCATTTGTCCAGGGAGCAAAATCATTCCATTGTTGATTCCTTGTACGGGAAGCCAATCTTCTGTATATTTGCTTCTATTTGTCCTTGCCATCTAAATAACACCAACCTTTCCAATATAGACGTTGTCTTGTTGTTATAAATTCATACGTTTCTACTAATACGTTTAAGACATTGTGATAGTATGGTACAGGCGCCACTAACAAGCCACAAACAAGTGCCGGGGCAAGACAAGCAACGGCTACCATGGTGTTGGATAACTGATTTTGAAAAATTAAAATAGCAAGAAGAGTAATTCCAACTCCTGTTCCAAAGATTCCCAAGTCAATGGGACGAAACAATCCAAATATCAATGTACCTCTTTTTGTATTAGCAGGGATTAAGTAAGTACCATTCATCTAATATCACGCTCCTTTTTATTCTTTTAAATTTAACTTTTTTTGTTAGGATCAAATTTTTGTTTAGGCGTAAAGTCTGGTTTTGGTAAAGTTCTTGCCTCGTAATTCTTTTTACCTTTTTCGAAATTACGTTGTGCTGCTGCAGCAATTTGCTCTTGTTGTGCATAAGCAACTTGTGCAGCCATATACTTTTCTCTAGCCTTATAAGCATCTGAATTAATATAATTTTGATAGTTTTGATAAGCTTGGTGCTTAGTTTCCCATTCTTTGTATACAACCCCATCTAATGAACTATTAAAAGAACTAACAGCATTTGTGTAATCATCGGCTGTACTATAGTCAGATCTTTTAGGAGGAAGTTTTCCTTTCCATTCACCGGGATCATCTACTTTAGGAGCAAACGGTGCCGTTTGAGGTGTATGTATATACTCTGCATGTGCCAATTCCATGGCCGCTTTTAAGTCGGTTGCCTTTTGTTGCTCATGCATCATATTGTTCTTAGCAGCGTCAACCCTTTCTTTTGTAAGACCTGATCTTTTAGCTGCATTTTGCATAGCGTGGCCTTGTCCCATTTTTGAAAGCCATCCAACCATACCTCCTCGAGCATTTTTATCACCCGTTTTAATCTGAGCAGCTAAATCACTACCTCTTCGCCATGCTCCAGAATATTGTTTTCCTTGAGCGTTAGAATCGGCAGCCTCACTCATTCCATTAAGCATTGCTGCTCCTGCCCCGGCAAAGCCTGCTCCCCCTATTAAGGCTGCAGTACCACCAAGGAAAGCAGCCATACCAAGAGAATTGTTTGAACTCTTAATACCTAGAATATCTCTTATAAACTTTGGTGCTTGAATCAAAAAGAAGAAAAGTCCTAACATTAGGAATAAAATCACCATCGATTTAGAAGAGTCACTTATATCAGTTCCGAAACTAAAGACATAAGAATCCCAATTTGCTAAAGCTTTAATAAAGAATAAAACAAAATACATAATAGCTATTTTAATAAATAAATCAATATAGGTAGAAATACCATTTTTAAGCCATCCCGCAAATGCTCCATCTTTTTCCGACTTTGGATCTATATAACTAATAATCGGAATAGGCGCTAATACCTGCAAAACACATAATTTAATAGCACGAATCGCAATGTCGATACAATATAGAAAAACAATTATAAGTAAGGCTAATCCTATAAGTGTACTCAATCCTAGTTTATAATCATACGCCCAAATATGACGTTCCTCACTACATTTTTGCTTAACAATTGCCTCATCCAAAATATTAAGGTTATTAGGAGCATCTTCTACATTTCCTCCAATTGCTGTACAGGCTGTAGAAGGATAAATAAATGCTTGTAAGGCTGTACCTGCTATTTCATTTCCAATAGAGGCATCGCTATCCAAATCAAAATCAAGATTAGAAGTTGTACCCAATACGATTTTAGGTATTGTTGCTGCAATAGGTTCTTGCCACTCAATTAATCTTGGAAAAATTACTGTAGGAATCATAATAAGTAAAGCTAAAGATATTAAGATTCTTGGAATAATCTTTTGCATTCCTGATTGCTTATCTGTAAGGCTATCTGGATTTACAATTCCATTAAGAAGTGAAAAAGCTAGTTTAAATAGCATATAAATTGAAATAATTATATATATTCGGCTAATAAAATCCTGAACAAAGCCTGATGAAATAGTAAACTTTGTAATATGAAACAATAAATTAGTAACAAAGGATAGTGCATCATATAAGGCTCCATCAACAACTCTAAAAATATTTCTAAAAACGTCAGAGCCAGTATTGACCATTTCAAGTATTTGCATATTTATCCTCCTTTCTTATTTTTTTATTCATTAGTAATAGGCTTTATAGTAATTTCACAAATTCCACATTCGCCGTTTTTCCTTTGTTCTTCTGTACACTCGGCACTATTTGCTATTAAGTCTTTAATTCCATCCATTCGGAATATAAGATTAATAATCATTGGTAGGAAGAAAATTGCAACTGTAGCAATAGCACGTTTTGTAAAATTACTCGTTGCTTTTTTCAAAGCATCTTGATCATTATTTATTACAGCCTTACCAAAATCTAGAGCACCAAAAATAATAAGTAATATTGGAGCCCCAATTTGAATCCAATTAAATACTGTATTTACAATATCAAGGATATCAGAATAGGCATCACAATTCACATCATAATCACTTGCAAAATCATTTCTAAAATCAGTAGAGTATACCGAAGAAACAATTTTATTAATCATCGAATTAACCTTGGCTTTCTCATCTTGTGTTAAACTATCACTATTCTGAGCTTCTTGATTATATTTCTTTAGTGCCTCATCAATTTTGCTTTTGTCAACGCCATCTTTTATAGTTTCTTTAAAAGTATTAAAATTTGTACAATTTTCACCAAGATTATTTTCTTGGTCTCTTATCCATTCATTTAAACTGTTATTCGCATTAATATACTCATTCCCTGCTGTAAAAATGTTGTTTTCTTCTTGATTAACAGGACAAGCAGATAAACTACTACATAATGCTAATTTATTTACTGCATTTTCCCAAGCACTTTTTAATTTTTGTCCTTTTTCATAACCTCTACGATTATACATATCACATGCTTGCTGTTTTTGCTCCTGTACTTGTGCTTCTTCTAATGTAATAATATCTTTTTGTTTTATTTGATATCTCTGGTGAGGCCTAATCTCTCTATAAATTATCTCAATCTCAGCATCAGCTGGATTATAGCCAAAATTAAGTTCAAATACTTTATTTTTTTCTATTTCTTTATAATTATCAAAATTATCATCATTCTCAATATATAAACTATATCCTTCATCTGCTGTTATCGTACAAGTATAACTTTTTCTATCTTCCTTTTCTTTACACTGGACTGTCATCGCTCTTGCTTCCAAAGGCAATAAAAAGATTATACCTACAACAAAAAAGATAAACATTTGATATCTAAAAATTTGCTTATTTTTCATAATTCACCTCGGCAAAATTTCCCTAATAACATTATAACATAAAACGAAGTGTTATCAATATTAATTTTGTTTATTTTGATAACGATATTCGAAATGATATTAAATTTTGATTTGGATATTCGAATTCAATAAATAACCCATATA
>CANQIE010000022.1 GCA_947623935.1 uncultured Bacilli bacterium
TATTACTAACTATTATCTAGCTCCAAAAGTTGTCGTACTTCTTCCTTTAGGGCTCCAGTGACGAATCTGTTCGAACTTTTCGGACATTCAAATATATTTCATCTCTTGAAGGAGATGATTTTTTTATGCAATAAAAATCCCCACAGGACATTTTGGTATATTTGTCAAAATTCCTAGGGGGTTAAATATTTTGTCAAAGACAGAATATAGAAATTAATTTTCAGTCTTATCTACTATTATTAAAGGAACAAATACCTCATCATCTGTATAGCCAGCATGTTGAGAAAATAGTACATCATCTCCATCAGTTATTAAACATTTATTAGAATTTGCTATGGCTATAAAGTCACCTATCGCATCATCAAATAATTCATTTGGTATGCCGTCTCCAAAAATCTTACTTTCTAATATTTCTGATTTGTTATAAATTTTAAAGTATTTTCCAAAAAGTTCATTGAATTTATCAACAAAAATATTCAAATACTCTTTCTTTACTTTAAAAGAAACTGCTCTTTGTTCAATTGATGTGGTTCTCTCTAACATATTTAATAACTCAGGATAATCATTTAAAAATATATTATCAACTTTTATGTGACCATGATCTGCTACAATTATAACTAAAGAATTTTCTAAATTTTTACAAAAATTGGATATTTTTATATCTCGCTCTTTTATAAGTTTTTTAACAATTTCACTATCAGCACCATAGTTATGCATAGTAGAATCTGGCTCATTATCATATGCATATAAAAACTTTCTTCCCTGAATTTTTGTTTCTTTCATTACAAGTTCCAACATATTATCCAAATTAGAATATGTAATTGCATTACCTGTTTTGAAAGGGAAAAATTCTTTTGCATGATATATTCCTGCTTTTTCTATTTCATCTGCTATAGTAGTATTTACTAATTTATTTTTTACATCTAAAAACTCTTTACATGTTTCTTCTTTTCCTTTTTCACAATTTAGAAACAAAGTTATAGTTTTATTTATTGGTTTTATATATGTATTCCAACCAAGCCATCCATGTTCAATAGGATTTAATCCAGTCCTAATTGATGTTGTTGCAGCTGTTGTAGTTGCTGGAAAAACTGTAGTTATTTCTTTATATAGATTTTTTATGAAAAACGAATCTTTATCTAATGCTCTTTCTAATATCCTTGAACCCATTCCATCAAAAAGCATAATAATAACATTGTTAGGTTGTTTTTCTTCTAATATTTTATCAATATAATCTATTGATTTGTGGTGATATTCTAAACCAAAATATTTTCTAATAGAGCATGCTAAATTTGTTAAGCATTCATCATAATTGTTTTTAACTTTCATAATAAAAAAACACCTCTTACAATATTTTATATTATAATAAAGAAGTTGTAAATATCTTCCACAATCGCTCCATTAAAAAACAAAGAACTATTTTATTGATAGTTCTTTTTTTATATCCTATTTATATTTAAAAATTAAATACTTAATTGCTTTTTGAAGATTATTCGCTTTTTTTAATAACTTTTTATATCTTATCTTTTTAAATACATATATTATCAAAGATGCTAGTAACAGACATATTCCCACAATTAGCATAATATTCCAATTTGCATTCATAACATATTTATTAGGATTATTTGGATTACATTTTACGATGATAGTCTGCTGAAATTCACTAGGAGTAGTTAATAAGTTAGGAGAGTCTTTATAAGTAACACCATTTACTGTATATTCGTATATAGCAGAACAAACTCCTTCATCTTCTCTACAATCATCATAACCAATCAGTTCTCTTGTGGTTTCTAAATGTTTTTTTGATTTATTGTTATCATTGATAATTGAATAAGAACTAACCCCCTATAAATAATAATTCAGCTATAAGAAGCAGTAAAATCGATAATATGTAAATGATATTAATGCTACGCTCTACTTTTTTAGTTCCTAGTTCAATCGTATTTTCATCTAAAAATGGGGATCTTTGGTCTACATGATTTAAATCCGTACCACAAGATTCACATCTAATATTTGTATCCTTATTTTCATATCCACAATTTGGACATTCAAGTGTATTCGTTATTTACCTCTTTACTAACAACAAGCAAAAGGTGAGCTACCAAGAGCCTCCTCCGCCTCCTCCATAACCTCCACCGGAAAAACCACCACCGCTGGAATCACTAGAAGAACCAGATGACATTACACTTTGCGCTGACGCCATGGTAGAATCCATAAAGGTACCAAAAGCAATCATGTCAAAAGCGTTAGTACTATCATACCAAATAGGTGCTTGCACTGATATGGTTTCAAATTTTTTAATCCAAGTATCGGATACGCCTAAGACATAAGTATAGGGTAAAATATCGTAGAAATAAGTTGGATTTTTCATAACCATTGCCTCTAAATTTTCTTTCTCGGCGGTTTCTAAGAAATTTTTAAATCCTCTTAATTTTCCCAATATTTCATTTCCATATTTTGTTCTTTTTGGTAAACATTTTAAACATATAGCCATTCCTAAAATACAAACTGCACCAATGATATATCCAATCAAAGAGATAGAATTTAGCAATAAAATAGGAAGTACAAAGTGAACCCAAGATAGTACGCCTAGTAGTCCCATTATCAATCCCGATATCACATACATCATGACTGGTTTAGTAGTTTTACCATTTACATAGATGGTTGGTTTTTCGCCAAATAAGAATTCAAACATCACTACAAAACAAAAGCCAGATGATATAGCATAAATCAATGTGGATACGTCTCCATAAGTAAGAATGGGGGGAACGGTTATGAAACAATAGGCACCTATAATCATTAAAATCATAAATATAGTCTTATTTGACGCTGTTTTCTCAAGTATTTTATATCTGTTCTCTTTTTTATTTATATTACCCAATATTTTGTTTGTAGTATGATAAAAATGGTCATACAAGCTAGATGAATTTACTTCATTCAAATTATTTTCTTCAGGATCTTTTCCTGTTGAAAATAAACCCTTTAAAAAGCACTGTTCATTTATATTATTACCATCATATTCCTTTAACTTTGTTATTTTAAATTCTTTAGACTTTGAAGACGGTTTTTGATCCTCTATTTCGGTAATTTTTATATATCCTTTATTTGCTAAATAGATAAGAAGTGATATAACATCATGATTATCAGCTTTTCCTTTATATAAAAAGCCTACTTCTAAACTATTAAATCCCTTTGGTGGATAAAATTCTACTGTTTCTATGACAGGTTCATCACGACCATACTTGTACCATAAAACGACAGATATTCCCAAGAATAAAATTGGAATTAATAATACTATATAAATTCCGGTATTAACTGAAAGTCCTGCTCCAACAAAATATCCTTCCTCAAGCTCACATCTTACCGTTAAAGATTCACCAACATCCAGAATACCTTTATAACTTCCTGTTATTTTATTTCCACTAACATTATATTGAATGTTAGAATTATTCGTTGATCCTTTTTCTTCTGATGAAAAACCTAGTTTACTGGAATCAAATGCTTTAGGCATGACAATGGTAAAGGTAACATTTCCTAAAACAGTATCCCACGTATTACCAATAATATTATAATATAATTCATCATAATCACTAACCGTATCTTTTCCTATATTATAGGTATATTTGATGACATAGGTTTCTTCCCCTGTAATAGTATGATCCTTAGGACCTATATGAATCTGGTAATTTTCAATTCCTTTTGAAATGGTATATTCATTATCAATACTTAAATTAGTAACTTGTGCTCTACTAGTTGAAGTCGTACCATCTAATCTAGCAATGTCATTTTTTAGGCGAATTGTTCTAATGATTCCATGTCTTTCCGTATTAAAATAGGCTGTAATGGTTTCAGTAATATCAAATGTATTGTTCTCATTAACGATTATATTAATATCATATTTATCAATCACATAATCATAGGAACGATATTTTTCCATGCGACTAGGCGTAGTTGATTCTATATTTGTTTCTCCAGAAGACTCACTTTTAATGTCAATGAATAAACTATAATATTGTATTTCACTAACACTATGTTCCTTCAGTAAACTCAAATTAGACATTTGATTAAAACTATTTGTTCCTTCTAATGCTGTTTTGGAGTTATTTCCTTCTGCAATTAAATTATAATCTGAATCATAATAATAAACTGTTGCATCATAATTAATAGTTTTATCAGAACTATTAATTACCTCTCCTGCTAGGCCAAATGCTTGTGTTGATATAGCAGAATAATCTTTAAATGCAATATTGGAAAACAATAAATCTCCCACTTTTAAAGATTGATTTGTATCTTCAATATTGATAAAAGAGAGTTGTTCTGAAATGGCTTTTATATTCGTTGGATAAATAAATACTATAGATAAGGTAACTATTATCAGTATAAGTAAATTTTTAATATTCTTTTTCATTGTTTATCTCCACTATAATTCAACTTTAACATTTTTTCTTTCTTCTTTATTAGCTTCAAACATATGCTTAGATTGATAACCAAATAGTTTTGCTATGATATTACTAGGAAACATTTCAACTTTATTGTTATAAATTCGAACGGTACCATTATAGTATTTTCTTGAATTTGCAATTTCATCTTCTATTTCAGTAAGTTGATCGCTTAAGTCTTTAAAGTTTTGGCCCGCTTTCAAGTCGGGATAAGATTCTGCCAAAGCCATTATTTTATGAATTTCCATGGACAATTGCTCATTTGTTTTAATTTTCTCATTATCTGACATTTTATCATAAGTACTATTTCGTAAATTGATTACTTCCGTTATCGTATTCTTCTCATATTGAACATATCCTTTTACCACCTCAACAATGTTGGGAATTAGATCCCATCTTTTTTTTAAATAAACATCCATTGTTGAAAAGGCTTCTTTTACTTTATTATTTAATTTTACCAAACTGTTATATGTAACCAATAATGCAATTAAAATAATAATAGCAATTGCTATCATGATGTATAGCCACATATCAATCACCTCTTATTATCATTTTATCATGTTTTTTTATTTTAACCTACTATTTAATAGTTTTTTTTAAGTGTGTAAATTTTATCTAGGATAGAAAATAATCAATATCTCAAGTCTTTATCTAACTATTATAGTTTTGGTACAAAAGAAATATAGAAATAATTTGTATTTAAAGATATTTTATTGTAAAATAAAGTTTGTTGGAAAGGATTTGATTTGTTTATGTCAAAAGTAAGTGTTGTTTTAGGAGCCTTTTATGGCGATGAGGGAAAAGGAAGAACGACGGATTATCTTTCACAGAATGCTGATATGTCGATAAGAGCTACGGGTGGAAATAATGCGGGTCATACTGTAACAGTGGATGGAGTTAAATATGCTCTTCATTTAGTACCTTCGGGCATTTTGTCCAATAAGACAATTGGTGTTATTGGAAATGGTGTCGTTATCGATCCTAAAGTATTGATTGAAGAAATTGAAATGTTAAAAGAAAGTGGTATTAAAGTCGAAGAAAATTTAAGAATTAGTGAAAAAGCCCATGTCATCTTCCCTTATCATTGTGTACTTGATCAAATGTTAGAAGATAAAAGAGAGCATAAAATAGGAACGACTAAAAGAGGAATTGGTCCTTGTTACTGTGATAAATATGAACGTTCGGGTATCCGTATGGAAGACTTATACAAACCGAACTTTAAAGAACTATTAAAAGAACAAGTAGATAAAAAGAATGAGCTTTTTCAAATGAATGGCTATCCTTTATGTGATTTCGATGAACTTTATCAAAATTATACCCATTATGCTGAAGTACTAAAACCTTATGTATGTGATACTATCAATCTTATTCACGATTATCTAGAACAAGATAAAGTGGTTATCTCCGAAGGAGCTCAAGCTACTCTACTCGACATCGATTTTGGATCTTATCCTTTTGTTACTTCATCGAATCCAACGATTGGAGGAATTCTTACCGGAAGCGGCCTAAGTGCTCGTGATATCGGTGATGTCTATGGTGTTATTAAAGCCTATTCTTCAAGAGTAGGAGAAGGCCCCTATGTAACGGAGTTGTTAGATGAAACGGGAGATCAAATAAGAGAATTAGGGCATGAATATGGAACTACGACCCATCGTCCTAGAAGATGTGGTTGGTTAGATTTAGTGGCTCTAAATTATGCCATTAAAATCAATGGTATCAACTATATTAATATGAACCACTTAGATACGATTGGTAAATTTGATGAATTTAAAGTTTGCTGTGCTTACCTAGTCGATGGCAAAGAAACCAAATCCTTCTCTTGTAATGAAACCTTTTTAGCCAAAGCAAAACCCGTTTATAAAACGTTTAAAGGAAACTTTGGTGATATATCCAGATGTAGAACTTTTGAAGATTTACCCCAAAATGCAAAAGATTATATTAACTACATTGAAGAATATACGAACTGTACCATCAAACTAATTGGTGTTGGTGCTGATCGTGAATGCATGATTGTAAGAGACTAAAAAAGCGTTCCCATAAAGGAACGTTTTCTTTTGGTTTGTTATTCAGAAAAACAAGGAGGTTTAATTTTTTTAATCAATTCTTTCTCCACTTCTTGAATCGATTTATTTTCCATCTTCGTTGCGCCTGAAAAAGGATTACCTCCTCCGCCTAATTGTTGCATAATACTTCCAACGTTGACTTTTTCTTTGGAACGAGCACTAATAGAGACTGTATTTTCATCGATAGAGCCTATAGCAAAAGACGCATCAACGCGATATCGTAAAAGATAATCAGCAACTTTTGCAAGTTCTTCTTTCGTATAAGTTACATTTTCATTGCCACTCGCAATAGCAACACTAAAGTTCATGATTTTCGATTGATTCACCAGTTCTTGAATCTTACGATCACTTGCAAAATCTTCTATAAAGAGATCCGATACTCTATTTAAGGTAGCACCCCATTCGATCAATTTAGCAACTGTTTTAAACGTTTCAGAAGAAACATTTTTACTCAATTTATTGGTATCTAAATAAATACCTGCTAATAAGTAGTCAGCTACCTCTGGAGTTATTCGAACTTTTCCCATACAAAGAAGTTTAGTAACAATTTCAGAAGCACTGGATACTTTGGTATCAATATAGATGTGTTTTGCTTCAACACTCATATCATCTGGATCATGATGATCGATAATAAGGGTTCTATCCGGATTCAATAAGGATTCTTCTAAGTGAATTAAATACTTTTTATTAACATCCGTCAAAACGACTAAATCATTATCGCTTCTCATCGTCAAATATTTATTTTTACTAATGAGCGCAAAATCTCCTCTACTTGCCTCTACTACTAACTGAACCCCACAATCTAGTTGATGAAGCGGATCATCTAGTAAAATGTAGGCAGATTTTTTCAATTTTTTCGTATACGACGCAAGTCCTATTGCCGATCCAATTGCATCAAAGTCTGCTCCTTTATGAGGAACAATTACTACTTTTTCTGATAAAGAAGCAAGGGCTTCAAAATTTACTTTTAAATCTTTTATATCTATCATTTTATCCTCAATATTATATATTACTAAGTCGACTATTTTACAACTTATTAATCTATCATAGCACTTTTTTAACATTTGTCAAATCCAAGCAATTCTTAAAAAGTCTTTTTTATTTACAATTGATTGGTTCACCCCATTTACTTAGAATGTTCCTAAAGAAAGAAGTGCAACAACTTTTTATTTATTTTCAATAACTACTTGATATTCATCGGAATAGATAATATCTTTAACTTTTTCAAATGCTTCTATTTTAATATTTTCTTTATCTAAATACTGAGATAGGATGGGTAATGTTTCCCTCTTGAATCTTTCAAAACCTTTTTGAGTGAAATAAGACCTATTCTCAGTAGCATAGGTTGGTGGTTTGGGTAACCAATTTATTTCTTTTAAAGAAAGTAGATATAACCAAATATCTTTACCTACTACTTTTTTTAACTCATTATATATTCCTTGATTATTATACGTTACACGATATAATGATTCCATTTAATCTACATCTCCTTATCCTGTAAACGATCATTTTTCTCAATATACAAGGGTATTTTCTAAATGTTATATATTAATCTAAAATATGTTGTGCTGAAAACAAATGTTTGTTATAATTGTATTAGGGAAACTTAACAGTTGGGTGCTTGCCTACTTCTAAAAGGAAGGAGGCTGATAGTATGTCTAAGAAAGATTTTTTAATCTTATCGCTTATTCTTATTATCTTTTTACTAATAGCCTTACTTTTTACTTTTGTAATATAGTATTCTATGTAAAAGAAAAGCACTCAATCTAACAAGATTAAGTGCTAACCAATATATTGGCGAGTACTCAACATTGCGTTGTTAAGTATTCCCTTTTTTATTTTATGCAAGTTGCCTTGACATATTCATAATACCATATTATCAAGGTTTTGTCAAAAAAGCGTTTTTAAAATAAAGTATCCCCCTATCTCATGGTACCAAGAAAAGATACCTATTAAACTGAACCTTGCTAGGTTTAAATAATGCACCCATGGTTCCCTAAGGGAAGAAGTACAACAATTTTATAATAATCTTAAACTATTGTAATATTTTCTTAAACCTAAATATTTATTATTCCATGGTTCAAATTTTCCATCTAGAACATAAGTATATATTAACGTTTGTGTCTTATTATTCTTAGTATCTTCTGCAGTATAATTTTCCTTATAATGCATAACTTTATCGTATAAAAATAAAGCTGGTCTATTTTCATAGTATGTTGTTTCAACCCTAAAACTTTTATACCTTTTTAACTGTTTACAATAATTTATAGTATCAAGTAAAACTTTTTTTCCATAGCCCATTTTTCTAAACTGTGGTAATATTGCAAACCAGTCTAACCATATCGTATCAGGATATTCTCTAAGAACGTCCACACCAGTAATGCCTATCAATTTTTCTTTATCATAAACCAAGAAAAAGCAATTATCATCTAAAGGATTTATTGCTTTATCATATAAATCATTATAGTCTGGATCTTCTGGCCATATTGATTTTTGAATATCAAACGCTATATCAACCATATTTTTATCAAGTTTGACATAAGTTAAATTATATTTTGATTCCATAAAAATCTTTAATTATCCTTTCATAACACTTAGAAGTATAAATAGATTTTTTATTATAATTAAAAACTATATTATATTTGCCAATATACAAGTGTGTTTTCTAAATTGAACAATACATCAATTCTTCCATAAAATATTTTAACATAAATTTAATCATTTTAAAACTCGAACTGTATTAGTCCGAGTTAGGTATCTATCTGGTGCGAGAAAGGAGACTTGAACTCCCACGGCCATAAGCCACTACCACCTCAAAGTAGCGCGTCTACCATTCCGCCATCCTCGCATTTAGGTTAATAAAAAAGGATATAACATCCTTAACATTCCAGTGGTGGGCTGTTAGGGATTCGAACCCTAGACCCACTGATTAAGAGTCAGTTGCTCTACCAACTGAGCTAACAGCCCATTTATTTCTTTTGGTTACAGGACTAATTATACCATAAAAGAACCCCCAATTGTCAATACTTTATAGAAAATTAGATTTTTCCTTGTAGAAAAAGATAATCTTGTTTACACTAATACTAGGGAGGAAACTATGAAAACGAATTTAGAATTACTACTTACGAGATATACGCCTTTTATTGATGAGTTGAGTTCTTCCTATCATTATTTAGATAATATTAAGCACCTACTCTATCTCATTGTTCCTGCTTTTATGGTCAAATACGGCTATGAAAGAGAGCATTTAATCCTAGACTGTTTTAAGAATATCCCCATCGTTATCACTGGGAAAGAAGATCCTATAAAGCAAGCTTATTATCAAAGTGTTCCCTATCTATCCAGTGATGGTTATAAGACGGATAAAAAGATTTTTTTAAACCGTTACGAAAATATTCCTCTAATGGTCTTAATTGACAACTTAGTACACGAGATGAATCATGCGATTAACTCTTATCAAAAAGAAATTAATATAACGGAAGATTATCTCTATCTTCGAACGGGGCTTACCAACATTATCTATTATAAAAACAATTTGGCTCCTTATAAGAAAGAAGATAGCTATATTTTAGAAGAAATCATCAACACCGAGCAAACGGAAGAAATTATTACGATTATGGCTTCGTTTAACTTAGAAGATATTAAAGATCGGTCACTCCAAAATACACTTTATGCCATTCAAAAAGAAATCGATGGTACATATACGTCTGGTGCCTATTACCTTCCAACTCAACTAAGTAAACCTCTACTTACCAATAAAACCTTTAAATCTACGTTAGAAAATTTACGTATTAATGGAGAAATTCAAGATATTCCTTCTTGGTTCAATGCCATTTATGGAAAAGACGATGGTTATGAGACTTTTATTGAACTACTCCTTAAAATGATTACTTTACTTAGGAAAGAACAAAACCATCACTTCTCTCTTTTTAGAAAACGAAAAATCAAGAATTTAGTAATGGAACTTCGAAAAATAGAAAATCAATTTATTAATAACTGTACTTACAAATAGAAAAGAATCTTTTGAACAAGATTCTTTTCTATTTAAAGTTTTGATTAGCAAAATAGAAATCTAATACTTCAAAGAAGTTATCGATATAGAGATCTTTTTTATTCTCATAATTAAGATAATAGGCATGCTCCCATAAATCTAGAGCAAGTAAGGGATTCATGCCATAACGATAAGGGGTATCTTGATTTTGGAAAGATATCAGTTTTAAATCGTCCTTATCTTGAACTAAAAAAACATAGCCGCTTCCCTTTAAAGCTAGTGCTTGTTTTTTCCATTCCGCTTTCATTTGATCAAAACTCCCAAAGGTTTTATCAATCGCTTCTTTTAAAGCATCACTCATCGGTGTTTTATCTTTGGCCATACTTCTAAAATAAACATTATGGTTTAAAACACCACCCCATTGAAATAAAATGTTTTCTTGATCCTCTTTGTTAAACTCTTCTAAATGATTTCCTAATTCTTCGATAGGATAACGATAAGAATAATTATTCTTTTGTAGTAATTCATTTAATTTATTTAAATAATTTTGTTGATGTTTATGATAATGAAGTCCTATCGTATGGGTATCGATGTAAGGTTCTAAATCATCATAACTATATGGTAATGGTAATAAAGTATACATATAATCTCCTTTCATTTTCATTCTATGTAAGAGAAAAAAGCATCTTGCTAAACAAGATACTATAGTTTTCCTTTTATGCCTTTAACTCCTTTAAGTCCTTTTAGACCTTTGCTTCCTCTTCCATAGCCACTTAAGATGTTACTACTAAAGGAATGAGTTTTGCTGATTCGTTTTTTATAATCTTTAACGGCCAAGTTAATCATATCATCCAATAATTCGGTATAATCTTTTCCAAGCGGATCCCATAAGTAGAAAGCAAGGGAACCTGGAATATTATTGACTTCGTTAATATACACTTTTTTTGCTTTGTTATCGACTAAGAAATCAATACGACATACCCCACTCGAACCCAAGGCATGAGCAGCGCTTAAGGCCACTTTACGTACTTCGTCTTTTAACTTCTCACTAATCGATGCTGGAATACGACGATTAGTAGAAAGCATTCCTTTAGAAGATTTGAACTTACTTCCCTTTTTACCGCCTGAAATATATTTATCTTCAAATGTTAAGAAATCTTTCATAGGTACTACTTCTTCAATTTCTGAAATCGTATGATTTTCATAATTTCCTAGTACACTAATGTTTACTTCGGTTAAATGTTGAACCATTTCTTCAACCACAATTTTGTGGTCATATTTAATAGCATCTTCAATCGCTTCCACTAATTCTTTTTGGTCATGAGCAGGATGAATTCCAATACTACTTCCTAGCGTTGCAGGTTTTACAATAACGGGATAATCAAGATGTTTCTCTACTTTCTTTAGTAAGCCTTCACTATCTTCTAGATAATCGTTATCATAGAACCAATAGTAAGCGGTTAATGGAAGTTTTTCTCCTTCAAAAATCTTTTTCATGAAAACTTTATCTTGACCTACTACTGAACTATAAACATCACTTCCGACAAACGGAATACCAATTGATTGTAAGTAACCTTGTAAAACACCATCTTCTACATTGGTTCCATGAACAATCGGAAATGCTAAATCGATTTCATTTACAATACGACGTAAAAGTCCTTTTGATTGAAGAACGAAACGTCCATTTTTATAATATAAAACGACATTTTTTGCATATCTTTTTAATAAATCCATATCACGGAAAGTCTCGATATCTTTGAGCATTTCTCCGGTATACCATTCCCGATCCTTCGTAATATAGATAGGAACTACTTCGTACTTTTCTAAATCCATTTTGTTCATGGCTTGAATAGCCGAAATAATACTGACTTCATGTTCAACACTTTCGCCACCAAAAATGACACCTACTTTAATTTTCATAAATTATCACTCCTCATTTGTAAGTAAACTGTCTGGTAAATCATTTTCAAACAAAGCATAGATCTCTTTGTTTTTTTGTTTTAATTGATTTACGAGTGGATAGGCTTCTCTTACATCACTTAATATAAATATTTTATCTTTATCGAATCCACTTTCGATTAAGCCTTGATAAATTGGTTTGGTATGTTTTTTACCTACTAAAATAACATAGTCAGCAACACTTGCTATTTGTTTTCCAAACGCTTTGTTATATTTATCTTCCTCTTTTCCAAGTTCCGTCATACCTGGGGTTACTACTACTTTAGTTCCTTCCATCATACCTAAGACTTCTACCGCCATTTGAGCACCTATCGGATTAGAGTTATAAGCGTCATCGATTTGATACATCTCCCCTAACCGCTTAAGTTCCAAACGATGTTCTACCGCTTTGACTTTCGCAACGGCTCTTTGGAGTTCTGGAATTGAAATATTGAATTCGAGTCCTAAAGCAATACTTGCTAAAATGTTATAGACATTGAAAGAGCCTAAAAGTCTGGTCTCAAATGGATAAGTTTTCTTCTCACCCTTCATTTTTAAATCAAATGTTGTTCCTTTATTGGTGCAGTGAATGTTGGCTGCCAAAATATCGGCATCCTGATTTTCAATTCCAATCCATATGGTCTTCACTTTATTTTGAAGTGGATAACTTACTTGCAATGGATCATCTTTATTTAGAATGGCTACGCCATCACTTGGAAGGGACTCAATCAATTCAAATTTTGTTTTTTGAATGTTTTCTTGACTTCCAAAAGTAGATAGATGTGCTGTTCCAATTTTTGTTAAGATTCCGTACTTTGGATGGACTAAATCACAAAGTATTTTAATATCTCCTTTGGTATAGGCACCCATTTCCACAATAAAAAT
The DNA here is from genome assembly GCA_947623935.1 of uncultured Bacilli bacterium. GTDB lineage: Bacteria > Bacillota_I > Bacilli_A > RF39 > UBA660 > Faecenecus. The sequence continues at coordinate 13,317 of CANQIE010000022.1, forward strand.
TTCATCAAATTTATCTAGATAATTGTTAATAGTTATCATGAGACCATTATAGGTATTGAAATTCTTAGGCGTTGGTTTTGAAATATATTTTACATTTAATATGTCGTTTAAAATGTTTTTACTACTCGTCTTTCCATAACTTCCGGTGATACCTACTACTTTCAAATTTGACATCGAGCGAAGTCGTTTTTTCGCTTTTCCCAAATAGTAGTAACTTACTAATTTTTCGATAGGGAAATTAATGATTTTTGCAAGGAATACAAGTATATAGGAAAAAATAGGATAAAGGGTCATAACCAAAAAGACTTCTTCTAAATAACTAGGAATAAATAGAGCTAAGATAATCGGTATAAAATAAAGAATGAGTAAAGTTACCCAAAGGCGTTTAATCCTAGCAGTAGTGACCAATGGTTTTTTATTTTGATCCTGTTTTGCATGCATAATCGAGCGATACTCACATAAAAGATAAAAAGCAATGCTTAAAATTAAAACAATGTTTAAGAAAACTTCATTTTGTCCTAATAGAACTGCCACAGCAAAAATAATTCCCAATAGATCTAGATGCCAAAAAGCAGTCTTTAAGTTTTTACCTAACCATTTGATATAACGATTATTTTCATTATACAAATTTTGTTGAAGCATATGAAGTGCTCTTCTGGTCTTGGTAAAGTAATAAATTAAAATAACTAAAAACAAAACCAAATATAAAAAAAGCATAAAACCCTCCTATAAAAATTTATTTAAAATCGTAACCACTTGAGGTAGAGCCTCTAAATACGCGTAATGCGTATAACCATTTAAAACAACTAGTCCTCCATCTTCTAAAAGTGCTTCTAGTTTTTTGGCCTCTTCTAAAGGAGCCATCGCATCTTGATCTCCCCAAATTAATAAGGCAGGAACTTTGATTTTCTTTGCTTTATCGCTTAAATCTTGATTGACGACTTGTACTAAAATATCACGCATTCTAGGACTTGCTTTACGATAATCTTCTGAACCGATATGTTTCTTAGCAACATTGCTTAGTTTTTCCATGCCCGGTAACTGTTTGACTTTTTTCATGCATTTTTGCATCCATGTTAGTTCGGTATTCTCACGAACACAAGGAGCCCCAAAAAGAACGATTTTTTTAGCGGGGTAACGAGCGGCATAATCAATGGTAATTCTTCCACCAAAGGAGTGACCCATCAAAATGGGTTTTTTAATTTTTAATTGTTCTATAAATTGATGTACAAAATCAGTATAGTCTTCAATGGTCCAAACACTTTTAGGTTCTTCACTTCTTCCAAATCCCGGTAAATCAAGTAGGGTAATACGATATTTCGAAAGTTTTTTCCCTAAAGGATCCATCATTTCGATATTTTGTCCCCAACCATGAAGTAGGACGATATCTTCACCTTCACCATATTGTATGTAATTTGTTAGAATGTTCCCCACCTTGATTGTCATATATCTCACCACTTTAATTATAGCACGTCCCCTTTTGTCAATCAAACCTTCTTCGATAAAAAAGTGTAAAGAAAAAGAAAAGATTAGGAAAGCAACAACTCGATGCTTCTTTTTCTCTTTTCTTCACTTAAATTATTAACGACTACGACTTTACCTCTTAAAGAAAGTTCTAACAGTCCTTTTTCTTCTAATATCTGCTTCACTCGATTCGCAATTCCTTGATTCCCATCTAGTAAGATAACGTCTTTTAAAATCTCTTTAATCATAGATTTAACAAAGACATAATGCGTACACCCTAAAACAATGACATCCACTTTTCCTTGATAACTAGAAAGCGTTTCTTCAAGATAGGTTTTAATCTTTGCTTGATCTCCTTCTTCAATTAAGGGAGCTAGTTCTGGGCAAGCAAGGAAAGTAATGTTATCGATGGGATACTGTGCATTTAAAAACTGTAATCGTTCACTTTCAATCGTTCCTTTGGTGCCCATGACTAACACTCTCTTATTCGGATAATAGTCATAAGCTACTTTAAGTGCTGGTTCCGTTCCTACAAAAGGAATCTCTGGGTATTTCTTTCGTATTTCAGGAAGTACCATCGTAGTTGCCGTATTGCACGCAACGACAATTAGTTTACAGTTTTGCTTCAAAAGTTCCCCAATTCCTTCATCTACGACTTTTAAAAGGTTATCCTTTGACCTATCGCCATAAGGATGGTGATAAGAATCTCCATAATAATAGTAGTCTTCCATTGGAAGTAGTTTTTGTACTTCTTTTAAAACAGAAATCCCGCCCAGACCGGAATCAATAAAACCTATTGGTCGTTTCATTTTTTATCTCCTTTAAAATAACGTCATTTGGCTAGACTCAGGAAGATCGTCAAGCATACCCATAGTACGCATCTTATCGACTAATGTCTGTGATACTTTTCCTCTTTTTTGGAAGTCTTCAATGCTTAAAAAAGGCTTCTTACTTCGCTCTTCGACAATCGTCTGAGCCACTGTTCCTCCTAGTCCATCAATCGTACTAAACGATGGAATAAGGGTATTTTCATGTTCTTTATCAATCGTAAAGTTTCTGGCATCACTTTTATTTAAATCGAGTGGTGCAAAATGAATGCCACGTGCCGTTGCTTCAAGGGCAATCTTTAACGTTTCAATAATCGAGGTTTCTTTGTTGCTCGCATCAAATCCTTTGGTTTGAAGTTCTTCTATCTTTTGTTTAATGGCGTCATACCCTTTGATCATGGTTTCAATATCAAAATCAGTTACCCGAATCGAAAAGAATGTCGCATAGTAATTTAAAGGTTGATATACTTTGAACCAAGCAATTCTAAGCGCACTCATAACATAGGCACATGCATGTGCTTTAGGGAACATGTACTTTATCTTATGACACGATTCGATGTACCATTCCGGAACACCTACCTTTTTCATATCTTCGACCATACCCGCCCAGGTTTCAGGATCTTTGGAAGCTTTTCCTTTACGAACATGTTCCATGATCTTGAAGGCACGAAGTGGTTCCATTCCCCAGTTCATAAGGCTTACCATGATATCGTCACGGCATCCTATAACGTCATCAAAGGGTACTACTTTATTTTTGATGAGTTCACTAGCGTTTCCTGCCCAGACGTCAGTTCCGTGTGATAATCCGGATATTTTAACTAGTCCTGAAAAGGTCGTAGGCTTGGTATCTACTAACATCTGAATAACAAATTTAGTTCCAAGTTCCGGTAGTCCAAGTGTTCCTGTTGGACACATAATGGCTTCTTCACTAACACCTAGTGCTTTAGGACTCGTCAAAAGAGAATAGATTTTTTTGTCATCAAATGGCAAGGTAGTCACATCAATTCCCGACAAATCTTGAAGCATTCTCAAAACCGTCGGATCATCGTGACCAAGAATATCAAGTTTTAAAACATCCTGATCGATGGCGTGATATTCAAAATGGGTCGTACGCCATTCACTATTAGGGTCATCTGCTGGATACTGGAAAGGGGTAAAATCAAAGACATCCATATATCCTGGAATTACGACAATACCTCCTGGATGTTGTCCGGTGGTTCGTTTTACCCCAGTACAACCTAAGGCGATTCGTTCAATTTCTGCGGTACGCATATTTAAGATACCTTTATCTTCACAGTAACCTTTTACAAATCCAAAAGCCGTTTTATCAGCTACGGTTCCAATAGTTCCAGCACGGTATACATTGTCTTCTCCAAAGAGTACTTTGGTATAGGCATGAGCACTTGCTTGGTTATCTCCTGAAAAGTTCAAGTCAATATCAGGTACTTTATCGGCATTGAAACCTAAGAAGGTGGCAAACGGCATGTCCTGTCCTTCTTTGCCAAGTGGTTTTCCACAATGTGGACAATTCTTCGTCGGTAAATCATAACCACTCGAATAGGCAAGTCCATATGGTTTTCCCTCTTCATCGTTAAACTCTGAATAATGGCAATCTTTACATAGGTAATGTGCAGGAAGTGGATTAACTTCCGTAATTCCCATCATGGTGGCAACAAAGCTAGAACCTACTGAACCACGGCTACCAACTAAGTATCCTTCATCGTTCGAATGCTTAACTAATTTTTGTGCAATTAAGTAGATAACATCGAATCCTCCTCCGATAATACCTCCTAACTTTTTCTTCATTAGTTTATCTTGTTCTTTTTCGGAAAGAGAACTATAATCGGTCATGGTCTCTTCAAGGTAAGAAGCGATTACTTTTTTAACTTCATCGAACCCCTTTAATAGCGTTTGTTGAAGTTCCATATACGTTTCTTTCGTCTTTTCTTCTTCACTTAAATTACTCTTCTTTTCCACAAAGTAATGCGTTGCTTCAAAGATGCCATCTCCATAAAGTTCCTTACTGATTCGTTCCAATATGTTATGTGGAAGTGGATCTCCATACCAAGAAGTAGCTTTACCAAAAACGAGTTCGGTCACGGTTTCCACACTTTTATCAATCCGAGGTGAGAAAGGAATTCCACCAGTATCAATAATAACTTCAATAATATCTACTAAATCGGCAATCTTTCTAGTGTTCGTAACAACAATTTCATGGGCTAGTTCATCCCCTAAAAAGGCAAAATCTGAAAGCATTTCTTGAGTTGTTCGTAAATGCTGTGAAGGAATTTCAGTAATTTCACTCCTAGCAAGAGGATGACGTCCTCCACCAGGCACTTTTTGATTGACAATAATCTCACGGTAGATTTTATCTTCTCTAGTCAAATGGTGTACGTCTCCTGTAGCAACAATATATTTACCGGCTTCTTTGGTCGTTTTCACAATCTTTTTAAGATGATCCTCTAGTTCTTGTCTACTATCAAAATCATGCATTTGAATCAAATGTGAATAACACTCCGGTGGTTGTACTTCGACATAGTCGTAGAAATTAATCACATTCACTAATTCTTCTTCGGCTTTACTTCTTGCCTCTTTAAAAACTTCACTTTCGTAGCAACCACTTCCAATTAAAAGGCCTTCTCTTAAATTTTCCAAATCACTACGTGGAATACGTGGAAATTTATACAAATAGTTGGTATTGGCTAAAGAGATAATCTTAAAGAGATTTTTAAGCCCTGTTTTATTTTTGACTAAAATATTGATGTGATGAGTAACACCATATTTATAAATTTCTTCTTTCGATACCAATTTATTCATATCTAAAATGGTTTCAAAGTTATTGGCATTCATCTTCTTTAACATGCGATGAAAAACAAGAGCCGTCCCTTCGGCATCGTAGTCTGCACGGTGATGTGCCGATTCGTCCCATGGAACATCGTATCTTTTAACTAAGGCACTCAAACTATGGCGAGCAAAAGTATTATCCAATGTCTGAGACAATTTCAACGTATCAATTACACAATTTTTAAAGGTACCAAAATTATATTTTTGATAAGCACGTTCCAAAAAAGAAACATCAAACTTCGCATTGTGTGCCACCATCGGTAAGTCCCCTACCCAATCGATAAAACGCTTCATGACTTCTTCTTCCGAAGGCTTTCCTTTTAACATTTCATCGGTAATGTTGGTAACTTCGGTAATTTTAGGTGGAAGTTTTCTTCCTGGATCGATTAGTTCATCAAAGCGATCAATAATTTCACCATCTAAAATCTTAACAGCTCCCGCTTCAATAATCTGATCTCCGCCACCGGCATTAAAACCTGTTGTTTCAAAGTCAAATACGACGAAAGTCGTTTCAAAGAATTTATCTTCGGTTCCTCTTAGAACAATATCTACAGAGTCATCTACCATCGTAAGTTCGCATCCATAAATAACTTTAAACTTATCTTTGTCTTCTTTTCCTTTGTTATAAGAAGTTACTGCACTAAACGCATGCGGAAAAGCTTGACAACCATTATGATCGGTAATAGCACAAGCCTTATGTCCTAAACGAATGGCTTCATTAATGTAGGCTACTTCATCCATAACGCCATCCATTTGACTCATTTTGGTATGGGCATGTAGCTCTACTCTTTTTTCTTCTTCGGTATCTTCTATTTTATTATCTTCTTTTTCAACTTTTACAATATCCCTGGCATTTAAAACAAGTTCCCGTGCATATTGATCGTTTTTGGTATATCCTTTTATTAAAACCCAAATCCCTTTTTTAAGCTCTTTAGAAAGCCTAATATACTCTTCACTATCACGCACAAAAACCTTAGCATAAATACTATCAGTATAGTCGGTTACCTTTAAGGTAATAATCTTAAAATCTGTTTTCGAAGATTCAAAAAAATCCACTCCAAAAATATAGCCTTCGATCGTAACATCATTTTCTTCGCCAATTAAACCTTTGATAGAAACGGGTTTATCTTTAATCATTCTCCCTAAAATACAATTAGGATCGGTTTCTCTTTTGGCTCTTCCATACACCTTTTCTTTGGATGGAAGGGACTCTTTTCTCTTCTTTTCAATCTCTTTTACAGGAATATCTTTGGTATCCGATTCAATTTCTTCTTTCGTTTTAGCTCTTTTTACTTCGTTTAAAAAATAGTCAAAAGAAACATCAAATCCATAACAATGATACCAATAATTAAGCGCTTCTTTAATCTGTTCAAACTGATGTATTTCAGCATCATTCGCGACTTCTATTTTTAACGTATCCTTTTCTACAATTAAACTATCTTTAAAGTTTAAGGCCACCGGTAAATAAGGTTTTACTCGTTCTAAAGTCTTTTCAAAATAAGAAGGGGCCTTTTCTAAACTTTTATTTCTTGGTACAATTTCAAGTCTAGTCTTTTTTACAAATCCTTCTTCCATTTGAGTTTCTAGTCCAAAATAGATTTCACTATCTAAAACTTCACCTACTTCGATTACAAAAGTCCAACTTTCATCCTTTTGATGGACGATTACATTCTTCAAGACCGCATTTTGAAACAACGAAATGATCTCTTCGTTTTCTAGATGAATTTGTTCAAATAGTATTTTAATCTTCTCGTCCATAAAAAGTCCTCCTCGTATAAAAGGATTCCTTTGTTAAGAAATCCTTTATATAATTTCTAATTGATTAAAACGTAAAATATGTTTTTGATTACGAATACAAAATTCAATAAATCCTTTTAGATCTAGTTTTTTAAGTTGCGGTTCAATAGGATAATGATCGATATCAAACGCAATTCGATCCCGCATCATGTAACTGGTCATCTTTTCTTGATCGGCTCCTAAATACATAAGCCAATATGGATAAATTTGTTTCTTTAAAAAAGTAAGGGAAGGATCTCCCATCAAGTAATTGCTCTTTCCTTGCAATTTCGTATAAAGTTCGTTTTTAATGGCTAGTTCAATCACCGCTTGGGCAATTTCTTTATAATTTTTATAACTAGATCCTAGTTGATAAGCGGTAATGGTATATAACATTTGCACTAAGGTAGCAAGTTCATTTTTCTTATCGTTTTTTCTTCCCCAAACAATGTTTTTTTCTTCGTTATCCATTTCGAAATGGACTTGATCCATATTGGGATGTACTACTATAAAATTAAAGTTATCATAGGGAATTCTTACAATTTCTTTTAAAAGTGATTGTACTTGTTTTTTATTTTCATCCCAAATCTTCATTAAGTATTGGCGATGAGTCTCTGTCTTTTTCTTCACATCTTCAAACAAACTAGACTCTAAAACAAAGTTATAGATGGTATCATCATCTGGAATAAAGTTCTTTATATCTTTAAGCATTATCTTTTGTTCATCTTGTAATAATCCATATTGTTTACGGTAGGTCCTCCATAGTTTTTCTCTAAAGTTATAACTTGCTTCTGAAATAGCTGGACCAAAAAGTAAATTCCACGATAGAACGTAATCATTTATAGTAAAGTTTAATTTCATGGTAAGCACTTCCCTCGTATAATAGTTTTTGTAAGAAAAAATACATAAATTATTTCTTACAAAAACTATTTTATTTTTTATTCTATTTT
>CANQIE010000023.1 GCA_947623935.1 uncultured Bacilli bacterium
CAAAGAGAAAAATATCAAAAAGCAACTCCGGGAACACCAATTGACATGAAATACATTAATACGATGTGGGTATGGATTCCAAGATATGAATACTATATACCAGAGGGAACAAGCGGAGATAAAAGTACTTGCACCTATTTAGATAGGGTATATGATTGTTATCCAAATCCAGGAGAAATTAAAGTCAACTTTATGAATGGAACTAGTAATACTCCAAGCAATAATTATATAGTACATCCAGCATTTAAGTTTGGAGAAGAAGAATTAACAGGATTATGGTTTGCAAAATTTGAACCTAGTAATAAAGAAAATTGTTCAATAGTTTATAGTCCGCCAGAAGGAGCAGGGTGCGATCAAGATATTTTAACTCCAGAAATAAAGCCAAATGTGACTTCATGGAGAGGAATAAGATTAGCTACATCATTCACAGTATCTCAAAAATTGTCAAATGAAAACAAAACGGTATATGGTTTTGGAAACAATATTGATACGCACATGAGTAAGAATAGTGAATGGATATCCGTAGCCTACTTATCTCAAAGTAAATATGGAAAATATGGAAATGATGGAGAAGAGGTATATATTAATAACTGTTTTAGTCATATAACAGGAATAGCAGGAGATACAGCAGGTGCAGGACAAAGTAATACTTGTACAAACACTTATGAAACTTTGAAGGGTCAGAAAGCCTCTACAACCGGAAATATTACAGGAGTATATGATATGAGTGGTGGAGCCTGGGAGCGTGTAATGGGTGTTTTAAGCAATGAAACTGGTACTCCAATTGTTACATCTGAATCAGGATTTAATGGACTATTGAGCGATGGAAATACTGTATCAGGTAAAGTCGATCTTCCTGAGCCAAAGTATTATGATTTATATGGAAGAAATGAAAATACTGCTTGTAATAATGGAATATGTTATGGACATGGCTTATCAGAGACAGCAGGATGGAACAATGATTATTATGGTTTTCCAAAGACTTTACCGTGGTTTCTTCGTGGAGGTGAAAAACATTCAGGTGATGCTACTGGGATATTCTTTCTTGACTCTAACCATGGTCCGGTACAATCCGATATTTCGTTCCGTATCGTACTTACTCCTATTGAATAATAAAAAGATTGAAACAAAAAAGAAAATGGCTTTTAACCATTTTCTTGTTTTTTGTATGAATTTGTAAATTATTTATTTTCTAATTTAAATTGTTGTTGAACATCCATAATTGCTTGTGATTGTTCGATAGCAGCAGGAATCATGGTAGATCCATTAAGAGCAATTTCATTAGCAATTTGAATTACGTCTTTATAAGCATGACCAATAACAGCAGTTCCATCAGGAAGAATACCTAATTCAGCTAATTTGTTCTTAACCGTAATATAATCTGAATAGCATTCATCACCTAAGATTGTGCAGTTTTCAGCTTTTAAGAAGTCAACTACTTCTTTATCGAAGAACATTACACTAGTGTAATAACTATCGATGGTGGTTTCCCAAATTTCTTTATCTGGGTTAAATGTAGTTTGTTGACCTGTTGCAGCTTTAAGTGTATGACATGTAAAGAAATATACACCCTTATCGGTAGTTAACTTACCATCGATATCTGCACATAAGGCTCCTTTCGCTTCTGGTCTAGAATAATCACTATATTTAATATAGCATACGCTTTTATCACTTTCGTCTCTTGATACGATTGTGGCCCCCCAATTACCTTTTCCGTCTTGTCCCATTTTTGCATTTCTTGTTACCGGAGTTCCTGTTTTTACTTTTGAAACAATTCCGTTTTCATAAGATGCTTTACCAGGGATAAAACCTAAATTATTAAGTAAAGTACGAGCTGTATCAGCGTGATCCTTATCTAGCCCTTTTAACAATAATTCTGTTCCAATATCATATGTCATAATATTTTTCCTCCTTTTTTCTTTACGGTCGTATATTATAACACACTTCTTTTGTTTTGTCTACTAAAAATTGAAATTTTGCGAAAAAAGTTTTTTTCCCTTTTCCTTAATATAAAAGAGCTTCTTTTAAATACTTGCTAAAACACTAAATTTATATTATACTATGGATAGTTCTCATGAAGGGGATGAAACTATGAAATTAAATAACCATGGATGGGGTTTAGGCGTTATGATTGTATTCTTAATCGTATTTGTATTAGCGATTATTCTAATTGCCATTCAAGCACAAGACTATGGAATTGGTGAAAGAGACTATTTAGCACCAAAAGAAATGAATATGCTTTTATAATATAGAAAGGCTTTGCAAAAAGTCTTTTTCTTTTTTATAATAGAAGTGGAGGTATATATGGAAATATCAAAATTAAAAAAAGTTCCTTTATCTTACTTATCTTATCTTGCTTTAGACCCATCTCAAAACTCTTTTATTAGAGACTGTGCAAAGGAGGAGTTAAGAAATCGTCTTCAAAATGTAGACATTACGATTGAAAAGTGGCTACATAGTGAAGGAAAAGTTTTTCAAGAAAGAGGCTATACACTTGAACATTATTTATTTGCGCCTGCTCCTAATATGCAATTGTTAATGGAGGTTACGCTAAGAAACGCGCCTAGAACATTTAGTGAACTTCATTTATGTCCAAGAATTGAACAGGGAGAAAACAGCAATCATTTTTATAATCAAATCTTAAAATACGAAATAAAAAATATAAATGCCCAGATGGAGAAATCCGTTTCGCCTCGTGAAAAAGAAAATTTAAAAACCGCACAAGCCTATTTACAACATTTATTAGATGTACAAGATCTTCGTAAGAAAGATGTTACTTATAATTCATCATTATGTTATCTTTGGGGTTTAGGAGAACCTTACGCTTATGGAGTCAATCTTTCTTTTGAAGAACAGTACCGCATATCCTCTTCCAAATTAGGATTACTAAGAAGTACCATTTTAGAAAAACTAGATGAGAAAGTTTTAAAACAAGAACCTATTCAAGAAGCTATAGGATTTATGCGCGTATTAAGTGATGAAAGTAGATTAACGGAACAAAAAAGTAATCTCTACTTTCAAGCAAGAACTGGTTTTACCGTCGATTATACGACCGATGCCTTTCAAAAAGTCTTAAAATCGAAAAAAATGTAATAAAATAATTGACAAGCATAAACTATAATGTTATATTAGATTCGCTATGTGAATTTAGGTCTTGCCATGTGTGAGACTTAAATTTATGAAGAGAAATGATACACCTGGAGATGTGTCAAGAAAGGAGACTATAAAATATGCCTACACTAAACCAATTAGTAAGAAAAGGTAGACACGATAAAGTACGTAAAAGTAAATCTCCTGTATTAGGAGTTAGACTTAATACACTTGCAAGAGAAACAACCAAAGTTGATTCTCCACAAAAGCGTGGTGTATGTACTCGTGTTGGAACGATGACTCCAAAGAAACCGAACTCAGCTCTACGTAAATACGCCCGTGTTCGTTTAAGTAATGGTATGGAAGTTACCTGCTATATTCCAGGTATTGGACATAACTTACAAGAGCACAGTGTGGTATTAATTCGTGGAGGACGTGTTAAGGACTTAATCGGAGTTCGTTATCACATCATTCGTGGTACCCTTGATACGGCTGGAGTTAAAGATCGTAAACAAGGTCGTAGTAAATACGGTGCTAAGAAACCAAAAGCATAAAAATGAAGAAAAAGTATAAAAATACTGAAGGGAGGATATAATCATGCGTAAAAGACGTGCAGAGAAAAGAGACGTTTTAGCCGATCCTATATATCAATCAAAGGTTGTTACTAAGTTAATTAACCGTATGATGATCGGCGGTAAACGTGGAAAAGCACAGACAATTTTATATGATGCTTTCGATATGGTTAAAGAAAAGACCGGACAAGATCCGATGGAAGTATTTAACAAAGCATTAGAAAATATTAAACCAGCACTTGAAGTTAAATCACGCCGTGTCGGTGGATCAAACTACCAAGTACCTATTGAAGTAAGTGCTGAACGTTCTCAAGCATTAGGACTACGTTGGTTAGTCAACTATGCTAGACTAAGAGGCGGAAAAGGAATGGCTGAAAATTTAGCCAATGAAATTATTGATGCATCGAATGGTACAGGTGCAGCAGTTAAAAAACGTGAAGATACCCACAGAATGGCAGAAGCAAACAAAGCTTTCGCACATTATCGTTGGTAGGAAGGAGAAATTATGGCTCGCGATACAGATTTATTACATACTAGAAACATTGGTATCATGGCACACATCGATGCAGGAAAAACAACTACTACCGAGCGTGTCCTATACCATACTGGAAAAATCCACAAAATCGGAGAAACCCATGATGGTGCTTCTCAAATGGACTGGATGGAACAAGAACAAGAACGTGGTATTACCATTACTTCAGCCGCTACTACAGCGCACTGGAAAGGATACCGCTTCAATATTATCGATACTCCTGGTCACGTAGACTTTACTGTTGAAGTAAGTCGTAGTTTACGTGTACTAGATGGTGCTGTTGCTCTACTTGATGCGCAAGCTGGAGTAGAACCACAAACCGAAACCGTATGGCGTCAAGCAACGGAGTTCATGGTTCCTCGTATTATCTTCGCAAATAAAATGGATAAAATGGGTGCCAACTTCGAATATACTTTAAAAACAATTGGATCTCGTTTAGGAGTTAACTATCAACCAATCGAGTGGCCTATCGGACAAGAAAACGAATTCCATGGTGTTATTAACTTAGTTACCATGAAAGCCTATGAGTACGATGGACAACAAGATGAAAATGAAAAAGAAATTCCTATTCCAGAAGATTTAAAAGAAATCGCTGAACAAAAGAGAAATGACTTAATTGAAGCTGTTGCTGAGTTCGACGATGAAATGATGATGACTTATCTAGATGGTGGAGAAGTAACCGAAGAAATGATTAAACGTGCTATTCGTACGGGAACTTTACAAGTTAAATTTTTCCCAGTTATGTGTGGTACAGCCTTAGGAAACATGGGTATTAAACCACTTTTGGATGCCGTTATCGATTACTTACCAAGCCCACTTGATATTCCATCTATTAAAGGAACAGATTTGGATGGAAATGAAGCCGTTCGTCATCCATCAGACGATGAACCATTTAGTGCTTTAGCATTCAAGGTAATGACCGATCCATTCGTTGGACGTCTTACTTTCTTCCGTGTATATTCAGGTCACTTATCAAGTGGTAGTTATGTTCTTAACTCAACTAAAGATGCTAAGGAACGTATTGGACGTATCTTATTGATGCATGCCAATAACCGTACCGAAATATCGGATGTTTATACAGGAGATATTGCTGCTGCTGTTGGACTTAAGAATACAACTACGGGAGATACGTTATGTGATGAAAAGAAACCGGTTATTTTGGAATCTATGGAATTCCCAGATCCTGTTATGGAAGTAGCCGTTGAACCAAAATCTAAAGCTGATCAAGATAAGATGGCTATTGCACTACAAAAACTTGCTGAAGAAGACCCAACCTTTAAAGTACATACGGACCATGAAACAGGTCAAACCGTTATTGCTGGTATGGGAGAACTTCACTTGGATGTATTGGTTGACCGTATGAGACGTGAGTTCTCAGTAGAAGCCAATATTGGTAAACCACAAGTTGCCTATCGTGAAACGATTCGTCAAGCTGCTGATTGTGAAGGTAAATACATTAAACAATCCGGTGGTCGTGGACAATACGGACACGTTTGGGTTAAGTTTGAGCCAAATCCTGATAAGGGTTATGAATTCGTCGATCAAGTTGTAGGTGGTGCTGTTCCTCGTGAATACATCCCTGTTGTTGATAAAGGATTGCAAGAAGCAATGCAAACCGGTATCTTAGCAGGATATCCTATGATCGATGTTAAAGCTACGTTATTTGATGGTAGTTACCATGAAGTAGACTCAAATGAAATGAGTTTCAAGATTGCAGCAAGCTTTGCTTTGAAAGAAGCTAAGAATAAATGCCGTCCTGTATTACTTGAACCAATCATGAAAGTAGATGTAACGGTACCAGATGAATACTTTGGTAACGTTATGGGAGACTTAACGGCTCGTCGTGGTAAACCATTAGGACAAGAGTCTCAAGGTAATGCTGTTAAATTATCAGCAATGGTTCCATTATCAGAGATGTTTGGATATGCAACAAGCTTACGTTCGAACACTCAAGGTCGTGGAAACTTCATCATGCAATTTGACCACTATGAAGAAACCCCTAAGAACATCGCTGAAGAAATTATTAAGAAAAGCGGTAATCAATAGGAAAACGCTTCAATTTGAAGAAAAAATAAGAATATAATAAATATTTGTCGATTTCATAAAAAAAGTATCAAAACAGTTGAAAATTCTTCAATTGTTAGATAAAATAAAGTAGTAAATAAAAAAAGGAGGAATTATAAAATGGCAAATGGAAAATTTGATCGTTCTAAACCACACGTTAACATTGGTACAATTGGACACGTTGACCATGGTAAGACGACATTAACAGCTGCAATTACAAAGGTTTTAGCAGCTAAAGGACAAGCAGAATTTACAGATTATGCAAATATCGATAAGGCACCTGAAGAAAGAGAACGTGGTATTACTATTAATACTGCACACGTTGAGTATCAAACAGACAAACGTCACTATGCTCACGTAGACTGCCCAGGACATGCTGACTATGTTAAAAACATGATTACTGGTGCTGCTCAAATGGATGGAGCAATCTTAGTTATTGCTGCAACTGATGGACCTATGGCACAAACTCGTGAACACATCTTACTATCTCGCCAAGTTGGTGTACCTCGTATGGTTGTATTCATGAACAAATGCGATATGGTTGACGATGAAGAATTACTAGACTTAGTAGAAATGGAAATCCGTGACCTATTAACTGAATATGGTTATGATGGAGAAAATACTCCAATCATTCGTGGATCTGCATTAAAAGCTCTTGAAGGAGATCCTGCTTATGAAGCTAAGATCGAAGAGTTAATGAATGCTGTTGACGAATGGATCCCAACTCCTGTACGTGATACAGAAAAACCATTCTTAATGAGTATTGAAGACGTATTCACTATTACAGGACGTGGAACTGTTGTTACAGGACGTGTAGAACGTGGTAAATTATCACTTAACGAAGAAGTTGAAATCGTTGGTATTCGTCCAACTCAAAAAACTGTTGTTACAGGAATTGAAATGTTCCGTAAACAATTAGACTATGCTGAAGCAGGAGATAACGCTGGAGTTCTATTACGTGGTATTTCACGTGAACAAGTAGAACGTGGTCAAGTTCTTGCTAAACCTGGAACAGTTACTCCACATACGAACTTCGAAGCTGAAGTTTATGTATTAAGCAAAGAAGAAGGTGGACGTCATACTCCATTCTTCACAAACTATCGTCCTCAATTCTATTTCAGAACGACAGACGTAACTGGTGTAATTACACTTCCAGCTGGTGTTGAAATGGTAATGCCTGGTGATAACGTTAATATGAGCGTTGAATTAATTCACCCAATTGCTATTGAACAAGGTACTCAATTCTCTATCCGTGAAGGTGGACGTACAGTTGGTGCCGGAGTTGTAAGTAAGATTACAAAATAATTAAATCAAATAATTAACCTAACTAACAAAGGGAGTCTCGGTTTTCGAGATTCTTTTTTTGACGAAAAATATTGACCTGGGGGGGGGTAGTTTTATAATAGAAATAGATAAAAAATAAGGATGTGATGCCATGAAAGAGAAGAGAAATAAAAAAGAGATTATTGCATTAGGCTTATTTATATTAAGTCTTGTTCTAATTGCAACAGGTTCTACTTTTGCATTCTATAAATATTCACAGCAAGGACAGACTGAAAATAAATTAGAATCAGGAACTTTAACATTAGTTTATGATGAAAATAGAAAAGAAAAAAATGGAGTAAGTTTAACGAATGCATTTCCAATATCTGATACGGATGGAAAGACGCAAACAGATACAGGTTATTTTGAATTTCAAATAAAATCAGAAGCAAGAGGAGCATCTATCTATTATGAAATCTATTTAACAAAAGAAGATAGTTCTACATTTCCAGAATATACAATTAAAACGTATTTAACAGAAGTAACAAGTGGAGAAAGTGAAATTCAAAATCCATTTACAAAAGAAGCAGTCAATCTTTATAGTGATTTAGGAGAAAGTGCTGTTCCATCTATATTAAATCAAAAAACAACAGGAAAAACGTTATATCAAGGAACAGTAAGTGAACAAGAAATAACAAAAAATTTTAGATTTAGAATGTGGATTGATGAAGAAGCAAACCAAGTAAGAGGAGGACAATGGATTCATAATTATAAGACTTTTTCTGTAAAAGTAAATGTATATGCACAAAATAGTAGTATACCAGGTCCAACTAATCCAGCTGAAATTTGTAATGATAGTAATGTAAATGAACCAAAATTAGTAGATGGAATGATTCCTGTATACTACGACTATGAAGCACAAACCTGGAAGAAAGCGAATGCTAAATCATCCGATTGGTATAATTATTGTAATCAAGAATGGGCTAATGCTGTAACGATCGTATTAGATGAAGATGGAGGAACAAAACAAAGAGAAGAATATCAAAAAGCAGCACCTGATACTCCAATTGAAATGCAATATATCAACACGATGTGGGTCTGGATACCAAAATATGAATATGATTATCAAGCATTACAAAACTTAGGAACCACTCCTGGAGAAATAGATGTAAAATTTATTGATATAACAAGAACCAATGAAACTGAAAAAGATAAATATAAAGTACATCCAGCATTTACTTTTGGAGAAGAAGAACTAACAGGTTTTTGGTATGGAAAGTTTGAAACAAGTAACGAGGAGGCAATATATGGAGATAATAATGATAGCAGAGCAAACAATTCAAGCTTAACACCAATCATAAAGCCAGGAGTACCATCATGGAGATTTATAACTTTATCAAATATATTTTATGCATCCAGAAAGATGCAAACAGAAAAATATAAAATTTATGGATTTCCAAATGATGAAAGCTATGATACACATATGAGTAAGAATAGTGAATGGGGAGCAGTAGCCTACCTATCCCAAAGTAAGTATGGAAAGAAAGGCAGAGATGGAGAAGAAGTATATATAAATAACTGTAATCAATATATAACAGGAATAGCAGGAGATACAGCGGATGCAGAAGCAAGTGAAACTACTTGTGAAACAAATACTTATGAAACTTTAGCAGGCCAAAAAGCATCTACGACCGGCAATATCACAGGAATCTATGATATGAATGGAGGATCATGGGAACGTATCATGGGCGTATTAGATAATGGAAGTGGAAAACTAACGACCGCATTATCTGGATTTGTTGAAGGTGAAAATGGTAATAAAATAATAGACAAAAAATATTATGATTTATATGGTAGTAGCATAGATACAGCATGTAATGGAACAATTTGCTACGGACATGCTTTATCAGAAACTTCAGGATGGTATGGAGATTATCATGCTTATGTAACCTCTTCGAGCCCGTGGTTCAATCGCAGCGGCGGCTGTTTCAATGGCACGAACGCAGGTGTGTTCGGCTTCAGCTACACGTACGGTGGTACGTACGTCGACGGCTCGTTTCGCCTTGTGCTTGCTCCTATTGAATAATAAAAGACGGATTATTCCGCCTTTTTGTTTATTTTTTTACGAATAGGTTTTAAATTATAGATGTGATATATTGTTGGATTGATGATATAGTCAAACTCTCCAATATATTCAATAGCCGTGGCATTAAACTCTAGCTTTGCTTGATTTAAGCCATGGTATTTATTTTCTTTAGAAAAGTCTCCTGTAATAATATTTTGATTAAAGGTATGTAGACCTTCTTTGTTACTTTCTTTAATAATATGCCATTTGATAAGATATAGAGGATTAAACTTACTATATTTCTTTTGAAATCCTTCTTTTAATAGATAGATACTTTTATCGTATTTGATTGTACAAATAGAAGCAATCACTAATCCGTTAGGATATTCTGTTAATAGTTTAGTTGCTTCGACTAATTCAAGTTTTAAATTATTGACGATTCGATCGGATTCCATTTTTTTATTAAGTATTTTGGTATTTTTTGTGTTTTTGTTTTGAATAATATGATTAAGGTATTCGTTGATATCTAGTTCTCTTTCATATTTTGTTTTAATGTTAAAGACATATTTTTCAGTATTTATTTTAGCAAAATAGAATTCCGCTTTATCTCCAAACTCATCAATTAAAGCTTGATAATAGGAAAGTGGTTTCTTATGCTTCTTAGTTAGTTCATAGAAAGAAGATAAATCTTCTTTAGTACCTTTATATACTTCCACACCATGATATTCGGCTTTTCTAATTTTGTTACGAACACGTTTCGAGAATTGATCAAACAATTTAGTATTATTCTTAGTAAGTTTTGTTACTGCGTGGTAACGGGGTTTAACGTTTTCAAAGTAGTTGGTAAAGCCATGATGGATATAACCCGCTTTCTTTAAGATCGATAGAATATTATCGATTTCAGGATTATAGGTTAGAACAGTGCCATCACTTTTTCGTTCTGAACAATGTATCATTGGGTCAATTTTTATATAGATATAGCCTTCTTTAAAGAATTTCTTCTTTAATTCATCTGTAAATTTAATTAATAAATCAGGATCAGTGTAGTCGATTAAAAAACCTCTTGGAGCATACGCATACTTATATTTAGAAAACAAATCTTTGGATAAGATAAGGGAAGCCCCTATGAGTTCGCCTTGATGATTTTTAATACCAATATAGAGTGGTTTAAAACCATATTTTTTCATGATGTTACCATACGAAGAAGATTGATAGAAACTGCGTAACTTATGTTTCTTAGCAAATGAATCAAATTCTTCTATAGATAATGAAACAATTTTCATAGCATGACCTCCTTTTTTTAGGAATTTAGTATAGCACACTTTGTTTTTTCATTCAATAGTAGTTTTGCCCAAAAAAAGAGAATGATCTGTATTAGTTAACTTTAATCAATCTCTTATAAAATTTATTTTGTATAAGTAACATTATTTTTAGGTTCATTCCCGTTTGATATTTGAATTATATCGTTAATGATAGTATCTTCACTTTCTTGATTTTGAAAATCGCTATACATTTGATAAAGGAAACTATCAGTTAACTCTTTTGGTATGTATATGTCACATGCTTGTAGTTTTCTATCTGTGTCATAAAACGACAAATGTACTTGTTGGGTATCTGGATAAAACAACATACTATAGAAATTTCTATCTTTATCCGTTAGATCGCCAAGAAAACTATAACATGATCCGTTAATTGGATATTTATCATTTTGAGTATATGCGAAAGAATAATTATTAAAAGATGAAAGCCATATTTGTTTTTCAGTTGAACTAGAAATAATTCTTATTGAATTACCAATATCATCTTTAGCTCTTATAGTAGTTTTATAAGTATTACTTTTATCTATTTCTATCTTATAATCTTCATTTGATTCAATTGCATTCAATAGACGAATTACCGTTTGTTTGAGTTCATCGTCATCTTTAAAATCTAATTCTTTTATATATTCTTCAATTTTTTGAGAATCTACAGATTTAGTTCCTTGAATACTACTAATTAAATTATCAAATACTTTGAGGTGCCCCACTTTATTTTCTGATTCTTGTTCAGTCTTTTTTTCTTCCTTTTGCGTTTCTTTTTGAGTCTCTTCTGTATAATGAAAACCATATCGTGCGTTTACAATATCAGTTATATTGTTTTCAATCCCTGTAGGAGTTACTTGTTTTTTTAATAGAGTAGCCATTTGATCTATCATATTAATTCTTTTGTCTTCAGGAATTGTATATTGTTTACAACTAGTTTTAGTCGAATCAGCAAATAGCCATGCATTGTCTACAATGCTTGAGTCTATTGTTAAAGTACCGTCATATGGACTATACGTTACTATAATGGTTTTAAGATCTTTATGATTCTCCCATCTGTCATTTTTGCCAGTACAGAAATATTGATAATAAATATGACCATTATTGAAGATACAAGCTAACTTTTGATGTTCATTGCTAGAACTATCTTGCCACTCAGACCATCCATCATTATCTATAAAGATACCATTTTTATTATTGTAAAAACGAATTTCACCATCATTATAAAGTCTAAATGAATCAAAAGAAAGATATCCATTAGTTATATAACCTTGTGGTACATATAAAGTACTATTTGACTCTGCTACTGTTTTACATGGAGTGAATGATAAAAAGTGCTTATCTAACCAAGAGAATAGTGAATTAGATGTAGTTTCATCAAGTCCTTCTTCAACCACGTCTTTTTCAGAAAGATCTTTATAAAACAAACTTTTAAAGCGAGTAAATGCTTTTGTTTCGATATCGTTGTTTTCTTGTTGAGTTGTTTGTGTAGTTGTAGCAGAAGTTGCTTGTTCTGCTTTAACTGGTAAAGACATGTAACTACTCATTGTCAATACAGTTGCTAAAGGAATAACTCCTTTTACTAATAAATTTTTAATATTTAAATTTTTCATTTTAATCCCCCTCTTTAAATATCGCCGTTATTATAGCACAAATAAATCAAAATGTCAAACTTTTTTTAATTTTGATAGTGTTTGTGTTGATTTTCATTTGGAAGTCCGTTTTTAACAAAACAACTGAATTAAGTTTAAAAAACGGACATTGATCTGTTATTTTTGTCGTGGAAAATTTAATATTTTAACTATTATTTTGCTTACTTTTATCAATGTTATTTCCATTTAACATTCTAAAAAAGGTATTAAATTTGATAAAGAAAAAAATCATTAATAAACGGATTTTAGTCTAAAAATTTACGCTTGTTGGAGTTTACGCTTGGATTGATAACAATGTAATTTTTTGTCAAATTACTTATTCATACGTGAAACTGTTTTGCTTTTTGCTTCTCATTCTTTTCTCTAAATAGTATAATGATAATGGGGTGTTAGTATGTTTGAACACAATAAAATACTTGTTTTAGGTTTTGCAAGAAGTGGCTATGAAGCAGCAAAATTTTTAAAGAAAAGAGATAACGAAGTTATCTTAAATGACTATGCTAGTGAAGAAAAACTAGAAAAAGAAAAAGTAGAAGAACTTCGTTCTTTAGGAATTGAGTGTATTTTTGGAAGTCATCCAGATAATTTGTTAGATGAAAGTTTTGATTATGTCATTAAGAATCCAGGAATTAGGAATGATCATAAATATGTATTAAAAGCAAAAGAGTTAGGAATTCCTGTGATTAACGAAGTAGAAATGGCCTATTCTCTATTACCAGAAGATGTTACCTTGATTGGTATTACTGGCTCCAATGGAAAGACGACTACAACTTCGCTTATTTATGAAATGATTAAGAAAAGTGGTCAAAGAGTACATCTAGCAGGTAACATTGGCTATCCTTTATGTGGTTTTTTAGAAAGACTAGAAAAAGGAGATATTATTGTGATGGAAGTCTCTTGTCAACAACTAGCCAATGTCGATAAGTTTAAACCTCATATTGCAGTTATGACCAATTTTTCGCCTGCTCATATTGATTTCTTTGGTAATTATGAAACGTATATGCAAGTAAAAGCAAGACTGGTGCATAATCAAGGAAAAGACGATATTGCGATTTTAAACATTGAAAACGAAGATTTATTAAATCATACGAAAGATATTTTATCGACTACGAAATATTTCTCGAGCAAAAACGAAATTAATGGTTGTTATTATAAAGATGGAGCCTTTTATTATTACGACGAATTGATTATGAAACGGGAAGATTTATTTTTAAAAGGAGATCACAATGTAGAAAATGCCCTTGCTAGTATTATGGCTGCTAAGGAAGTAGGAGTATCAACTGAGGATATTGTATCCGTGTTAAAAAGTTTTAAGGGAGTAGAACATCGTTTAGAGTATGTTCGTACCGTAAAAGGAAGGACCTTTTATAACGATACAGAAGCCACCAATATCAAGTGTACACAAATTGCGCTTTCTTCATTTGAAGAACCCGTTATTCTTTTCTTAGGAGGACTAGAACGAGGACAAAACTTTGATGATTTAGCTCCTTATATGAAAAAGGTAAAAGCGATTCTTGGAATTGGTGCTTGTAGAGAAAGAGTTAGAGCCTTTGGAGAAAAGATGGGAATTCCTACGTACATCTATGAACATTTAAAAGAGGCTTTTCCTAAAGCATATGAACTATCGAGTGAAGGGGATGTTATTTTATTAAGTCCTGCTTCGGCCTCGTGGGATCAATATAAAGAATGTGAAGTACGAGGTGCTGAGTTTAAAAAATACGTTGATGAATTGGAGGAATAGATATGAAAATAATTGATGTTAAAGGAAGAGAAGTATTGGATTCAAGAGGAAATCCAACGGTGGAAGTAGATGTTTATTTGGAAGATGGCAGTATGGGTAGAGCCATGGTTCCAAGCGGAGCATCTACAGGGGAAAGAGAAGCACTTGAACTAAGAGATGGAGGAACTCGTTATCTTGGAAAAGGCGTTCTTAAAGCAGTAGAACACGTCAACAACGAATTAAAAAGTTTAGTAGTAGGAATGGATGCTTATAGGCAAAAAGAAATTGATTATAAAATGATTGAAGCGGATGGAACTCCTAATAAAGCAAAGTTTGGTGCTAATGCTATTCTTGGTGTTTCGATGGCTGTAATGAAAGCTTCGGCTAATTCGATGAAAATGCCTCTTTATCGCTATATTGGATCAGGAAATGCTTTACCATATCCTATGATTAACATTATTAACGGTGGAGCCCATGCCGATAATGTATTAGATTTTCAAGAATTCATGATTATCCCTAGACAAGACACCATGAAAGAACGTGTCCGTGTGGCCTCTGAAGTATTCCATCACTTAAAGAAAGTATTAAATGAAAAAGGCTATGCAACAGGAGTGGGGGATGAAGGAGGATTTGCTCCTAATTTAAAGAGTAATAAAGAAGCTCTTGATCTAATTATGGAAGCCATTGAAAAAGCAGGGTATGTTCCTTCGAAAGATGTTGCTCTTGGACTAGATGTAGCGGCAAGTGAATTTTATCAAGATGGAAAATATGTTTTAAAAGGTGAAAATAGAACTTTATCGACCGATGAATTGATCGCTTTTTACGAGGAACTAGTTTCCACTTATCCTATTATTTCCATTGAAGATCCTGTCGATGAAAACGATTGGGATGGTTTTGAAAAAATAACAGCTCGTCTAGGAGATAAGATTCAACTAGTGGGAGACGATTTGTTTGTTACCAATAAGAAATGTCTTCAAATGGGAATTGATCACCATGCGGGGAATGCGATTTTGTTAAAAGTAAATCAAATTGGTACCATTACCGAAACTTTAGAGACCATTGAACTTGCAAGAAGTCATGGCTATAAAACGATTATTTCCCACCGAAGTGGAGAAACCGAAGACACAACGATTGCGGATTTAGCAGTAGGTCTTAATTTAGGTCAAATTAAGACCGGGTCGATGAGTAGAAGTGAACGTTTAGCGAAGTATAATCAACTTCTTCGTATTGAAGAAGAATTAGAAAAAGGAAGAATGTAAAATTTCTTGCTTTTTTTTGTCTTTTTTCCTTTTTCTCTTGACTTTTCCATGTTATAATCATAATAGGGAAGGTAGTGAGCGAGTATGGATGAACGTCAATTAGAAATCTATGACTTTATTCTTTCTCTTGCTCATAAGACGAGTGGAATCACGAATACCGATATTGCTTCTTTAATAAAAAAATACTGTTCTCATAATGCTCTATCAACATCTCAAATGAAAACCCAAATTCAACAGTCTTTTTTGACCTTGTCAAAAGAGATTTCTACGCGTAATGAAGATACGCCTTTTTCGATTTATGGAATTACGAACGAAAATGAATTATTCGAGTTTATTCATGAAAATGGGGAACTTGGTTTTTTGGATGATAAAGAACCTAAATTATTTGCTTTTCCGTTAGGAAAATACTCTCTTGTAAATACCGAAAATCGTATTTATACGTATGAGGATACAAGAAAAGTTTCTTACTTAAAAGGCATTTACCAAGAAATTCCAAGTTATATGAAAAAAGAGGTTTCTTCTTTAAGTGACATCATCGATATAGCTAGTTTCTATCTCTATAGAAGAGATTGGCATCTTCAATCGTATGAAGACACTCTAAAATATATGGTAGGAACCCCTGCTGATTATTTGGAACTAGCGGTTAAATTCTTTGAACAACAAGGATATCCTGTACAACGTTACCAATTTGTATCGTTAAGAAATCCAGAGGAGAGTCACTTGTTTTTAGCCTATCAAAAGGACGATGCCTGGTATTATTTTGAACCTTTATTTGAGCCTTTCTTAGGTATTCATAAATACGAAAGTAAAAACGAATTAGAACAAAACATTATGGCGAAATTTATGACGTATTATACAAAAGACTTTGCCCATATTTTAAAAGAAAACAAAGAGTGGACTTCAAGCGATAAGAAAAATTATGAAGATGCACTTACTTTTCAAGACAAAGCCATTTATGATCATCGTCTATCTTCTAAAATTCAGGAAGAAGATCCAAAATTTTCAACCGTATTTGATGAAAACTGTTATATCAAATGGTATCAAAGCCTAGATTTATTAAATAAGCTTCCTGCTAGTTTTGCATTTTATACACTTCGTCGTTTAAGTAGTCCTAAGCATCGTATTTCGTATGATGAATATCAGACCTATCTTTATTATCAGACGAAAGTAGCTAGTATGGAAAGGGCAAAAATACTCTATGAGAAAGAACAATACCTTTTAAAACTTACTCTTTCTCAAGTTTTAATTCCAGGTTATTATGAAAAAGAGCAAGAAATTAGCTTGTTCCATGAGATTGAAATACCTGCAAGATTAGTCGTTCTAGAAGAAGAAAAGAAGGAACAGGAAGTCTTAGAAATAGTACATAAGTATCTTTATCGTCTTGCTTATCATTTAGTAGGAAAAGAAAATGAAATGATTAGGCTCGATAAAAAAGGAGATATTCTCTTAACGGAAGGGGTTGACTTATTTGAAATCAATTCCGGTAAAAATACCTATCCGCTTGTGAATGCTAAGATGCCTTATGCCATTCAAATTAATAAAGAAAATGCTCTAACCTTTAGAGGGGCTGTCGACTATGAAAAATTAAGTATTGAAAAACGTACTTACGATAAAGTTTTTGCATCAACTTTAATGCATAGAGAAATGAATTTAATCGATTTCCCCGTTGATTTTCTAAAAGAATATAAACTTCCAAACAAAGAAGAACATATGCAAGATTATGTAGTTCGTATGGGAATGACTTCCAAAGTAACGAGAGAACAAGAAGTGGCATTTGACCAAAAAAATCCAAAAGGAATAGGCTTTGGACAATTAGAAAAAACGTATACCAATCCACTTCCAATACGTATTCTTTCGTATTATAAAGATTTAGAAGATGTGGAAAAGCTAAACCTTCTCTTTGATTTTTCTTCTCATGTTTTAAGAAGTGATGCTCTAACGATTTCCTCATACTTACTCTATATGGCTAAAACAATGGCCGAAAGACTTGCTTTACTTTGTAATCAAGGTTATTATTATGATATCTCTTCAAATATACAAGAAAATATATCCTTAAGTGGGGAGTTCTTATCCGCTTCCTTCTTGCCTTATAGTGAGGAAGATGCTACTTCTAAAAAGGTGCAAGGAATTTACCAATGTCTAAGTTTTGTAGAACCTTTGAAAGCACTTAGTGAGGCTTCTTACTTAATTACAAAAAAACACTTAGATAATCCACTAGAAACCGTCTTTATTGGACGTTACATTGAAAGCTTGACCGAAGAAAAGCAAGAACTTTTCTTCCAGTTATATCAAGAGTTAAAAGAAGAAAAAGAACTAACTCCTCTTTTTGATAAAGTATTTAAGAGTTCTCTATCGAAAGAAAATCAAATGGTCTACCGTGATTTGATATCTATTCTAGAAGACTTTATGGATGACTCTTATAGCAAGATGATGGATAGGGTCAATATGATATTAAAAGAGCAAGAATTCATGAATACTATATCGAAATTAAGTACCGAGGACCGGTTTGTATGCTATCTTAAGAGAAGATTTGAGGATGGAAAATTAAAAGTTAAGGATGCTACTTTTGATGAGATTTGCAATGATTCTAAGATTGGCTTACTTTTAAGAAAAGAAGAAATTATGACCTCTTCCCTTAAGACACTTTTAACTTATCAAATTAGTGATTTAACAACGTTTTATATGGTAGGAAGATTATTGGTAGAACTTGCTACTACCGAAGATGAGGTACGGAAAAGAGAAATCGATAAAACGCTTCTTCCGTATCAAGTAAAGGAAGAAAAAGTAAATCCTATGATAATGACGATTGATAGTAGTGCGGTCAAAGAACAAAATGGAATTCAAACGCTTCCAAAAATTGCTCAAAGCACGAGTGGAATGGCTACACCCTTTTACCTACTCTTTGTCTTTGTCGGTATGATTCTAATTGTTCTAGGGGTTATTTTATCCTTTATTCTATAGAAAAACGTTATTTTGTTTGCTTTTTTAAAGAGAATATGATAAAGTAGTACATAGTGAAAGGGAGGGTATATATGAAAATTGCCTTAGTAATTATTTCAATCCTTCTTATAGTTATTGTTTTATTACAAAGTAACAAAGCAGAAGGTGGGGCTCAAATCTTTTCAGGAGCAACGACAGATTTATTTAGTAAAAGAAAAGAACGTGGAAGTGAACTTGTAATTAGTCGTGTTACTTTTATACTAGGAATGTCATTCTTTGTTATTTGTTTAGTACTATCTTTTATGTAAACAAACTGTTTAAGGACTATGAAAATAGTCCTTTTTATTTTATAATGAAAGTACATACTATAAGTAGGTGAGATAATGAAAGAAAAGGTTTTAAACTTATTAAGTGAAGTTGATAGTGCACTCTCTTTAGAAGAGATAGATTCTAGGTTAGGAAATAGCACGGTGAGTGAAACACAAGAATTGATGCAAGTTTTAAAAGAGTTATGTGAAGATTGTTCGGTGTATCATTCCAATAAAGATAAGTATTTATTACTAGAGAAAAGTCATTTAGTAAAAGGCGTACTTAGAGCTAATCGAAAAGGCTTTGGCTTTGTCGAAGGGGGAGATCCTACGAGACAAGATGACGATATTTTTGTAAGTAGCAGTAATATGAATGGAGCGATTCATAATGATATTGTCTTGGTGGAAATTACTTCTAAAAAAGGAGTCGATCGTAAAGAAGGAAGAATTCTTAAGATTATTAAAAGAGAGTTAAAAGAAGTCGTAGGAATTGTTCAATACGATAAAGATAAATGTATGGTCGTGCCAGACGATAAAAAGTTGAAAATCAAAATCGAAGTGGATAAGAAAAACACAATGGATGCAGTCGATGGCCATAAGGTTACAGTAGAACTCCTAGGTCTTATTAGTGGAACACGTTACCGAGGCAGAATCACACGTATTTTAGGACATAAGAACGATCCAGGAGTAGATATTTTATCCATCATTTATAAATACAACATCGATACGGTATTTGACGATGAAACGATGGCAGAACTAGAGCAAATTCCAAACGAAGTACACGAAGAAGAGTTGGTGGGAAGAAAAGATTTACGTGATCAAGTAATCTTTACGATTGATGGTGATGATACCAAAGATATTGACGATGCCATATCGATTAAAAAGTTAGAAAATGGAAACTATGAATTGGGTGTGCACATCGCGGACGTCAGTTACTATGTAAAAGAGAATTCAGCCATTGACCATGAAGCCATGATGCGAGGTACTAGTGTTTATTTGGTTGACCGTGTTATTCCAATGCTTCCACACAAACTATCAAATGGTATTTGTTCCCTTAATCCGGGAGTTGATCGCCTGACAATTTCGTGTGTTATGGAAATTAATCCTAAAGGTACCGTTGAAAAATACGATATTTTCCCAAGTGTCATTAAATCACGGATACAAATGACTTATAACAAAGTAAATGAAATCTTAGAAAAAGATACCATCCCTGTAGGCTATGAACCTTTTGCCGATGATTTACGATTGATGGAAGAATTAGCAGAATTAATTCATAAATATAAAATGGAACGAGGAAATCTTGATTTCGATACCGATGAAGCGAAGATTTTAGTGGATGAAAATTGTCATCCGATCAAGATTGATAAACGGTATAGAGGAAAAGGAGAAAACTTAATCGAAGAGTTCATGATTATGGCGAATGAAACTGTAGCAACGCATATTTTCTATATGCAACTTCCATTCATTTACCGTATTCACGAATATCCAAAAGAAGAGAAAATTAGAGGCTTCTTATCCTTCCTTGCTTCCTTGGGTTATACTTATACTGGAAATATGAAGGATATGAAACCTAAAAATCTACAACGTTTGCTTTTGTATTTAAAAGATAAAAAAGAATACAAAATCTTATCGTCACTTCTTTTAAGAAACATGCAAAAAGCGGTGTATAAACCTCAAAACTTAGGTCATTATGGATTGGCAAGTCCTTGCTATACCCATTTTACAAGTCCTATTCGAAGATATCCCGATACCACGGTGCATCGCTTATTAAGAACCTATCTTTTTGAAAATAAAATCGATGCCAATACCCTTGCCCATTGGGAAGAGAAATTAAATTTTGTTGCCGACAATTCTTCTGCTAGAGAACGTGCTAGTGTCAACTGTGAACGTGAAGTAGAAGATATGAAAATGGCTGAATATATGGAAGACCATATCGGTGAAGAGTTCGAAGGTATGATTTCGAGTGTTATGAACTTTGGTATGTTCGTTCAACTCGATAACTTAGTAGAGGGATTAGTTCCGATTAAAGATATGGATGATTTCTATCACTTTGATGAAGTTGCCTTAACCTTAAGAGGAGAACGTACCAACAAGTTTTATCGTATTGGAGATCGTGTTTTAATAAAAGTAAAATCCGCTTCGAAAGAAGAGCAAATGATTGATTTTGAAATTATTAAGAAATTAGGTGACTAACTATTAAAAGTCAATAGATTTTTAATAGAAAGTTATAAGTGGAAAAGTATCCCACGCCAAAAAGATTTCACAAAAGTGAAATTTTGAAAAAATTGAATAATCAATTATTTCAATAAAGACGGATCAAAATCATTGTTGTATTTCTCAAGAGAGTAAATAACTCTAATAAGTTTTTTACAAACATGAGA